>NZ_SMKJ01000146.1:0-16725 GCF_004348615.1 Micromonospora sp. KC207 | reverse complement strand
GGGCCATCTCGGCAACTCGGTGACGTTGAATTTCGAAAATACCGCCATCATCCAAATGTTCATCGGCAGTGACCATCAGAGTCATATGGATGGGAGCTTCAGGTTTACCGGCGCCATGCCCGCCACGGTTCTGCAGACAATCGCACTGTACCGAAGCCTGCAGGACAGCGCCTCGATCGAGTTCGAGTTTGACGGACAACGTCTCGGCACATTCAGTCGCGACGCCCCATTCGCACCCGACGATAAGGAACGCCGCCTGCTTCGAATCACAGAGATGCTGGCAGATGACCTGGACGTCGTCCAACGCCACTGCCGAGCATACTTCCCTATCCCAGACAAGATCTCCGCCGCAGATCGCATAGATCTCAGGATCGCCCGGCTACTCATCGAGGGGCATTGCGTGGTGGTGCGCACGATGGACAGCTATACGACAACTCTGAACGGAACGGTAGACGATACCCTTCGGCGCCTACTCAACCGGGAGACCTCGACTATACGGATCACCGCCGATGTCCAGATGGAGATTCTCGGCATACGCCTAGACCTTGGGACTATCACATACTTCCATACACAGATCGAGATCGCCGATCGGTTGGGTATACTGGCCGAACTTGAAGCGGGTCGCGGAGCAGGAAAGACCATGAAGATTCGGCCAGCAGATGGTGAGCCCTTTCGAGCTTTTATGCCTGGCCAACGGATCGGCCGGGACGATGAGCCGCTCGAAACCACGGGCTGGGGGTTTCCGGGGCTCGACGGTCCCCGGAAACGGCTTGTCCAGTAGACTCGTACAGCTGTCTGCCCAGACTGGGGGTAGGACAAGAGAACCCGCAACCCGTAGTGGCATATTTCTTCCAATTGCGATCGACGCCCTCACTGATCTGCCGCTGTCCGCTCGGGACAGGCTTCAGATACCCCAATTCAGATACCCCAATAAGGAATCGCTATCGTGCTCGGTTCCAAAGCGGTGACGCCGCCGACGCGTCCAGGACTGCCCGCTCGAGTGTCACTGCAGCTCGCCGGTCCTCCGTCACAGCCCAGCTGATATGCAGGTCAGCCCAGCGCAAGGCGTCTTGCGCCCAAGCCGCCGCGCGCTTGGGCTGGCCGCCGACGAGTTGCTCAAGATGCTCCTGCACGAATGTGACATCGGCAAGGGCCCGATCCAGGACGGCTTCCCCCAGCCCACTGACCGCTACCTTCCCACGGCGGTACACCGTAAGCCGTCCTCGAAGTCCTTGGCCACGACGCTCGCCGGCCATGCCCACGTAGACGACATCGCCTGCTGCCCCTTGCCGAGCGAGGTACACGCCCGGGAGACGCGGCGCCGAGACAGCAGCATCGTGGAAGGGTAGCCACGGCGACCACTTTGCAAGGGCTGCGACTACGTCATTGGCAAACACCGGACCAGCATGCCCGCAAGTGCGAACAAGACGAACCTCTGCAGGTAACGCGTTCTCGTGCCGCCGATCGGGCCTGTCGGGGGAAAGCCTTGCCGTATCACGCGGCGTGGCGCTCGTGCCGTGCAGCCTTCACCGCTTGTCCGGCAGGCTTACGCGTGGCGGTCCGGGGTGTCGAGGATCAGCAGGAACCGGGCTTTGACGCTGTTGTCGGCGAGCGTGAGCGTCTCGTCCAGGGCGGCTTGTGTGGCCATCGTCGGTGGCGGTGTGGACGTGTGGTGGTGTTCCCAGCCGGAAACCGTCTCGGGTGCCACCCCGAGGTGGCGGGCGAAGTCGTGGACGGTCATCCGGAGCGCCTCACGGAGCGCACGGGTTTCCTGTCCGGTCCACCGGCCGACGACCACACTCCCACACCCGCAGTCACCCGTCGCCGCGTGAGTGGTCTGGGTGGCGGTTCGGCCAGCGCGCCGCTGGCGTTCCTCGTCCCGCACCTGCGCCCGCTGGGCGTGGAAGTCCCGTACCAGCGCGGCCATCTGGTCGAAGCCGGCCAGCAACGCCCCTCGTGCGTCGACCGCCCGGTCGGCATCCTGCCAGAACCGGCGAACGCTCGTGTCCCGGCCGATCTCAGCGTTGGCGACCGAACTACGGAAGTAACAGATACTCGTGGCCAGCTGCAGCTGCGTCAGCCCCCGCTCGACACGCCACGCGGCCAACCGCCGACCAAGGTCCCTACGCGCCTCGGCCACTTGCTGCTGACTAATCAGCCCCGGCAAGCGCAGACCCGACGAACTCCGGCCGTCCACGGCCAACTGCGTCACCCGCACATTCGTCACCGGCACCGCCGATTCGGAAGCCGACACACCTGGCCAGGGCCAGCCGCAGTTGCCGGAATACCGAGTACAGGCGCGAGGCAGTCCCTCACCACATCCGACGGTTCGATCATCACTTCGACCGGCCCCGCGAGGACCGCGACAGCGCCGGTCATGTCGTCGCGAGAGACCAGCACCGTGACCGTCTCGGCGTAGATGCTCACGGTCACCCGCACCGCCGCTCGGGCCATCATGGCCGGACCCTCCGCCGCCGCTACCGATACCGGGCGGCCCGGGTCGGCACCGGAAGCCGGTAATCTCCTGCCACTTGGTCTGGATTCGTCCGGGCGAACCTCAGGGTCCTGGGCGTGTCCCTGCATGATGAAGAACCCGGGATCGGCGTTGGTCGTCTTACCGAGGATCTCCCACCACGCCGTGCGGTACGGCTCGAACGGCCACCGGTGCTCCCCACGCCCGAGCCGGCCAACGTAGCGGGCACCCACGGCACGACAGCACCCCGCAGGCGCGTGGGCGTGGGCGTTGACCGCGTCGGCCAACTCCTGCCGGGACACCGGCCGCCCCGACCCCGACGAAGACCGCAGCGCCAGCCGCCCCCCGCGAAGCAAGTTGTCAGGCCCCGGTTGATAGGCCACGAAGTCCTCTCCCAACTTCAATTCGCCTGCCGCCTCCATGAGCAACCCGCAGAGCACGCGAACGGCACGGTCAGGCGCAGGACGAGGGGATCTGCCCCACGCGACAGCCACCGATCGGCGTGTCAGCGGGCTACGCCTGTTCCTGACTGCTCAGCCGGCGGGTTCCGGACACGCACGGCCGTCAACCGAAGCCGTCGCCCGAGCAGGGACACGTTCGCCACGGCGCACGTTCCGGCCGGCACGCTGCTCGAAGCTCCCGCCGCAGGAGGGTGAGGCTTCAGGCGCGGACCCGTCGGTGCGCCTGATGGTCACGGGACAGCGGAACCCGCGAGTGCCACCGTCCGAGGGCACCCGATGATCGGCGAAGGTTCAGTGGTCGCGGCCGAGAAGGATGTGCGGATACCCCTTGTTGACCTGCTCACCGAGGGCGACGTCGAGGGAGGCGATGAACTCGTCCAGGCGTTGGGTGGCATCGCCGACGTCGGTGGCCTCCCCCTTGAACTCGAACTCGACGAAGTCACCAGCGTCCACCACGTGATCGAAAACGACCTCGACGTCGGAGAGAGCCCACGCCTGACGGGTCTTGTCGACCGTCACCAGGGGCCGAAAGTCGAGAGCCGCCAGCAGCAGGCGAACCGCCTCGACGTCCCCGACAGGACTCTCGTACTCGTCAGCGTGAGTCTTGACGACGGCGTCTACCGGGTGCCAACGCTTGAAGTTGATCGATGCTCGGTGGTCTTCGGTGCGGACGCGTAGCCACTCGGAGATCGTGTCGGGAGCGAGGAAGTCCCGGTGCGGCGCGTTGTAGTAGGCGTCGACCTGCCGGGTCGGCTCGGCGGGCTTCGCACCAAGCTCGGCGAGCCTGGCCTTGAGTGCCTCGGCGTCGGGCAGGCTGTACTTCTTCTCGACCTCGATGTAGCGCACGGTGTAGTTCCTATCAGTTGGTGTGTGGGCCGGCGTGGAGCACAGCCCGGATCTGGGTGATGTCGTCGGCGTGGAGTGGGTGGTCGAGGCTGGCGATGATGGTGTCGATCTGGCTCTCATTGCGAAAGCCGACGAGTACGGCGGCATCGGGAGCGTGGTGCAGGGCGTACTGCACGCAGAGGCGCGCCATGGCGGCAGGAGTGTGCCCGTACAGGGCGCGGAGGGGTGCGAGTCGGGCGTGTAGCTGCCGGCGGTTTTCTGGGGTGAAGGCCGGGTCGGTGCTGCGGTGGTCACCGACGCTGTACCGCCGCTGATCGACACTTGTCTCGGTACGTAGGAGGAGGCCCTGCCCGAGGACCTGTTTGATCAGGACGCCGACACCCCTGCGGTGAGCGAAGCGGAAGATGTCCGTTTCGTTGTCGGCGTAAAGCGGACTGACCAGGTTGTAGCGGGTGGTGAGCACGTCGGGGCGTACCTGGTCAAACAGGTGCAGCCAGCGGCGCGTTTCGGCTGCCTCCGGCCGGTCGGTAGCGGCCCGCTCTTCGGCGAACCGGTGTGGTGCGCGCATGCCGACCGCCCGGATGATTCCCTCGTTTCGCCAGGTCCGCATCAAGTTGACGGCCTCCGGCAGGTACCGGTCGTGCGGGCCAAAGTCGGTGCTGTGCAGAAAGTAGATGTCGAGGTGATCGGTGCCGAGGTTGTTTAGGGTGGTGGCGAGCTGGGCGCGCATCTGCAGGGGGTGGTAGGCGTGGCGAGCGGTGCCGGTGAAATAGCCGACCTTGCTGGAGATGGTCAAATTGTGGCGTGCGGTGACTCGGATGAGTTTGCCGAGCAGGCGTTCGGAGTGGCCGAGGCCGTAGACGTCCGCGGTGTCATAGAGCGTGACGCCACGTTCGAAGGCGCGCTCGAGCCCGGCGAAGGCAGCGTCGAGATCGACGCCGTCCCAGCCGATCGGGGTGCCCCGGTTGGTGGCTGGGCCGCCGATGGTCCAGCAGCCGGCCCCGATAGCGGAGACCTGCGCGTTGAGGCCGGCGAGGTGGCGGTGTGGCATGGAAATCATGGATCGGTCCGTTCAGATGCCGCACGGGTCGGCTGCGTTGATCAGCTGCCAGCCGCGGGTGGCGGTCCATCGGTGGTGTTCGTGCCGAAGGATGTCCCTGCGGTCGGCTGGCAGGGCCGCACTGACCGTGGTGACGACCGGCTCCAGGTCGGTGCGCAGCTGGGTCAGGAGTACGTCGGCCGCCGCCTGGCATCGCACGTCGAGATCGTGGTGGTCCGTTGCGGTCGGACCGGTGCGGTCGAGTTCGTCGAGCATCGAGCCGAGGAGCTGGTAGGCGGCGTTCTTCAGCAGCCGGCGCAGGTGGCGGACCATGGCGTAGGGCTGACCCGTGAGGATCTTCTCCAGGGACTTGAGGGTGTAGTCCAGGGCGAAGTTCCGGTCGATCCACAGCTGGGAGCGGTGGGCGAGCACGCCGATGCGCCCGTCGGCGTAGCGGGCCTCGACTCGTCCCATCGACGGGTCCGCCGCTCCGGTGAGTCTGGCCGCTTCGGCGCGGCGGGTGTAGGCGGCGCCGATCAGGCATTCCATGCCAACGAGCATGTAGCTGATGCCGGTGTAGAAGGGGCGGCCGGTGGTGTGGGCGGCGACCCACCGCTCGTCACGAACGCCGTCGATGATCTCGGCGACGCTCAGGTCGAGCTGTGGCCGCAGCAGCAGGTCGGTCCGGCCCTGGAAGGCGTACGTCTGCCGTAGCTCGGCTGCGGTCATCAGCTGGTCGAAGGTGATGTAGGTGAATCGTGGTGGCACCCCCAGCGCGGTGAGAGTGCGGATGGCCAGGGCGTTCTGCTCGCCGGTGGTCTCCTTGTTGAAGCGCTCCAGGATCGAGGTCACCCCGGACTCCACCCCGAACAGGCACCGGCGCAGGTTCCGGTCGACCAGACCGCGCCACAGGTGGCCGCGTTCGAGGTGCCAGGTGCGATCCCGGTCGGGACGGGCCACCTGATCGACCCGGCAACTCGTCTCCCAGGTGAACCCCGCCTGGGCGAGCGTGTCCGCTACCTGTAGAGCCCTGGTGGCCGCGTCGTCACCGCGTCCGATGAACTCCTCGTCGACCAGATAGATCGTCTTGTTCAGGTTCGGGTGCCGGTCGAACACCGCCCTCATTTGGCGCAGGAGCCAGGGCAGCGCATCGGGCTGCGCCCCGGACCACTGCCCCTTGTGTCCCCGCGGGCAGAAGGAGCAGTAGTTGGTGCAGCCTCGCGACGACTCCAGCTGCGCCACGCCGCCGTGCGCGAAGGTGTGATCGAGTAGATCGAGTTCCGGCCACATGTCGGTCTGCGACCGGTTCGCCACAGTCGCGGTCCGGCGGGAACGGCTGATCGGCATCAGGAGGCGGGCCTGCGAGGTGCCCCGGAAACCGATACCCCGGATCTGCCCGATTTGAAGGTCACCGTGCCAATGGGCCAGTACGTCGGTGATCGTCGGTTCCCCCGCGCCCCGGCAGATGAGCAGGTTCGGATAGCGGTCCAGCAGGATCCGCTCGTTGCGGGCGGTCAGCGAGCCGCCGGCGACCACCAGCGGCGGCCGGTCGAGCGAAGCAACGGCATCCAGCAGTCTGGTGGCCAGGTCATGCTGGCCGAAGGTCACCGACACACCGAGTATCTCCACACCCTCGCGGACCCGGGCGACGATGTCGTCCAATCCGGTGCCGAGCTGCATGTCCATCAGCTCGACCTGCCCGATCAGGGTGGACCGCGCTGCCCGGGCCAGGTCGGAAATCGCCAGCGGGAACCGAGGAAGTGGGAAGTGCTCCGGGTGGTACAGCGACGCGAGCAACAGCCGTGGTCGCAGCAACCGCTGCTGTCCCTCTGCGGTGATCCGTGCGGTGGACAGCCAGCTGTCCTGGTCGGCAACCTGCAGGTGGCCGACGGTCCAGTTGGGCCACACACGGCTGCGATGTGGCTGCCCGGAGAGGTCTGCTGCCGTCCACGATCCTGACGGTTGCAGGATGAGAGCCAGCCGACGATCGAGCGTTCCGGTCACCACCACCGTTCTCTCCTCGCCGACCGCCGAGGTCAGCGCGGCACGCACGGCATTCGGATCCTCCAACGGCACCTCCGTCAACGGCCCGCCACGTGGGGGTATCGAGCCGGTGGCGTGCGCGTACGCGTACAGCAGCCGATCGTGGGCGGACGGGGGCAAGTCACGCATCGAACACCTCCGTGACGAGCAGAGCTTTGCGGGTGTGGGCGTGTGCCACCGCCCGCGCGAGACAGCAACGGGAAGAAGGGCTACGAGATGTGAGGACAGAACCGGAGACGGTCTGCTCAGTGCGAGATGGCAGAAACGAGGCCAGACAGCGCCGAGCGAACCCATCAGGCGCACTGGATCGACGTCGTCTAGTTCGAAGAACGTAGAGGGGTTCGGCGATGAGGACCGTTGGTCTTACTAACGGTGCGCTTGCTCAACCGGCACCTCCGGACGTCTTATCCAGGCGATCATGCGGACGTGCCAGGCGGCAAGGTCGATGCACAGCCCAAGCCGGTACGCGTCCTGGACGGCCTCGTTGAGCATCACGACGAGGTAGAGCGCCAGGGACACCCGGCATCCTTCGTACTCGCGCAGCAAGCGGAGCCGGGCCGGCGAGCAGGGCCACTCGGCACCGCAGGCTCGGCACCGCCACAACGGACGCATCGGCAGGTGCGGGCGGGGCGGTTCGGCACGTGTCACCACCGACCGCCCCGCCCGCGCCACTCCTGCGCCAACGTCGGACAGCCGGCCCGGCCCACCCTCGACGAGTCGGGAGTGGCGTCCTCCGCCAACCGATGATCATCCTCGGCCCCTGTGGCAACCGGTCCCATCGCCCAGGCCGGCGACGCGGATCCTGTTGCCGACCGGTGAGCTGCCCGCACACCGCCCTCACCTCGGCTGGGACGGGCACCCAGCGGGGTCGCGTGAGGGGTGCAGTGGCGGCGATGCCGGCCGTTTGATCGCCCGGCCCCACCGGGTGCGATCGCTTCGCGCCCGAGCAGAAAGCGCCAGCCCCGGCGCAGCATCTGGGACGCCGTTGACCGACCCTGCATCCGCCACCGTGAGTTGAGCGGATCCGGGGCCGGCATCGGAAACCGACCATCGGGCTGGACGGTGTGGGATGAGACGTACAAGGTCATGACCAGTTCTCCAGGAACCCGGCCGCAGTTGTGGTGGCCGAGGGCGGTGGCAGCGTGTGGATGGCGGGCTCGCGCACCTGGACGACGATGCCGGTGCCGCCCGGAGCAGCAGGGCCAGCCTTGAGCCAGGTCGTAGCACCGGTCACGGGGCCTCCCCCGGCTCCCGGGTCCTGCGTTCTTCGCGGATTCCTGCTGGAGGTTGCTCTGCGTGCAGGCATGCTCCTACCCCTGTTCCGACAGGCACCGAGAGGGTGGCACGGTGTCGCGACTCTGGGAGCACGTCCGCCCCCGTGCCGCACCCACCTCGGGCCGGTACGTCGACCGGTGTTGACTCCGGTCGGGACACGGGCGGCTCGGTCTGGCTATCCAGGTTTCAGGACTTCGCCCGAACCGTTCCGCCTACGCGTTTCCTGGGGTCCACGATCGCTTCGTCGCGGGCGGGAAGATAGACCCAGCGTGGCAGGTCACGGTGGACCTCATCGTGTCTGAGCGCAACCGCCCGCGATTCGGCGAACGGCGAGAGTATTCGGCGGGCTGCGTTCAGAGAATCTGCCACCGACGGATCTCTGCGCCGTCGTCGATAAGGCCCGCGATCCGATGACGCACCTCCTCGGCGGCATCGGTCCCGGGACGGGACTTGCGGGCGTTGGTCGCGATCATCTGCAGTTCGCGGAGCTGGCACAGCTCGTCGAATCGGGGCCAGGAGGTGGCATCCCAGCCGTAGGCGGCGGTGAAGTCGGCGAAGGCCGCCCAGCCGGGAGGGTCGAACCGGCGGCAGTGAACAGCGACTGTCGCGATGTCCCACTCCCGGGGCCCGAGGACAGCACCGTCCCAGTCAGCCAGCACGGGCGTGCCATCGAAGCGCCGAAGCGCGTTGCGGATCTGCGGGTCGGACTGGATGAGGCTCGGACGGTGGGGAAACCGCATCGCCTCCCAGCCAGCCGCTAGCACCTCGAGCCGGTCCATCAGCAGATCCTGCTCCTTGCCGTTCAGGATCTCCGAGCGGGCGACGGACCGGGCGATGCCGTTGATTGGTTGCAGGATCGGCAGCGGTATCGGCGGGGCGGGCAGGGTATGCAGGTCACGGAGAAGTGTTCCGAGTTCGGTGACGGTGATCGGGCGGTGGTCGGCGGGGTCCAGTCGCTGCCAGACCGTGACGGCGTGACCGCTCACCCGCAACGGCTGTGCCAGGCCCGGATGCAACTCCACCGTGGGAAACCGTCGAGCGGCCAGCCAGTCCACCACGGCTACCACCGCCCGCACCCGTTCGATGCCAAGGTCACCGGGGGCGATCTTGATCACCACGTCACGGACGGCGTAGACGGCGTTGGTGTGGTGCCGGAGCAGGGTCGCCTCCGATTCTGGGTAACCCAGACGACGACACACCTCGGCGAGCACCGGTCGGGTGCGCGCCTCGACGAACATGGGGCTCCTAGGGACCGAGTGCAGCGGCTGCGCTCCCCAGCCTACGGGCGCGCTCGCGGCACACCTGCACGTAGTCCGTCAACGCGGCCACCTCACCGCGCCGGTTGCTACCAGGGATCGCCGACACCACATCGGTTGCCCTGGTCAGGATGATCTCCGTCCGCTGTATCTCGGGCAGGTCCGCGACGGCCTCGCGTGCCGTCGCTGCCGCTTCGGCCGCCCGCCGGTCATGGGCAAGACACATCGACCTGTCCAGGGCGATGAGCGCCGCGTCGATCGGTACCGCTGGAGCCGCCCCGTACAGCCGCAACGCCTCGTCTTGGACCCGGTACGCCTCCGTCGTGTCGCCGAGCCACGTGTACGTCCCGGAGAGGTACAGCAGCAGCCGCTTCGCCGGAAACCTGAACGCCACGTCGGTGTCCTCGTCGCCGGCCTGGTCGAACATCCGGCGTGCCTGGTCGATGGCCGCCCGCGCCTGCCCGGTGGCACCGACCCGGGCCAGAGCCCGAGCCCGGCCCGCCGCCGCCAAGGCACCTGACGGTAAGGCTGTCGAGGTCACCGCCAGTGCCTCCTCAGCGACAGCGACGGTCTGACGCGGATCTCCGAAGTAGTAGGGCAGCATCGCCGCCTGGGCCCGCACCAGCACCCTCAACCACGCCTGTCCACTGTCGTCCGCCGCATGGATCGCCGTGCGGTACCACCGTCGTGCCTCGCCCACATCCCCCAGTCGCATCAGCGCATCGGCACACATCGTCGCCAACAGCGCCGCCACCCCCGACAATCGGGCCTGGACCACCGCCGGCTGACGCCGACGCGAAAGGACCTGAACCTCCCGGCAGTCAGCGGCCAACAGCGACAACATCACCTGGGGCGAAGCAGACGGGTACATCCGCATGTGCTCGCCGGCCGACTCCTCGATCAGATCCAGATGCCGCGGAGAGACGCTAGCCGATGCCAAGGCCTCGTCCAGTTCCAGCCGGAGCCGAGCAAGGCTGCTCACCTCGACGCTTGTTCCCTCACCCGCCAACGGCCGCTCCGCCCCGACGTTCGCACCAGTCGCGTGGCTGCGATCCTGCACCGCGTCCGCGTCGTCGGTCCGGCCGAGCCCCATCGCCGGACGCGGAATACTCAAGCCGACCGCGATCCGTTCCAGGACCTCGTAGGCCGTGACCTGACGGATGCCCTTGGCGATCTCCGCGGCACGGTTTGGTGAAACGCCGACAAGCGCCGCGATCCTGCCATAGGACACACCGCGAGCATGGAGAAACCGGAAGGCGGCGGTCACGTCTCGCCGCTGCAGGAACTCGCCGATCGGCCGACCGTTCCAGACTCCCGAACTCCACCACTCGGGATCAACCTGCACGCCCACGACCACCCCGCCCGGACGACAAATCCATCGATCAGCAGCTCAGCGCATCAGCCCTGTGACGGCAAGTCAACATGCAGGCCGGCACCGACGAACATCCACCACAGGATTGAGGCACGCCGCCCCGCCCGGAACCCCCACGGTGGGCCCTCACGGTGGCCAGGCCCCAGGCCCCAGGCGCGATCGCGTATGGGACACCACCAGGCGTGATCACCAGCACAAGACGAGCCGCGCCAAGGAGCCCGGACGACCGACAGCCTCCACGACAAGGCCACCAGTCCACCGGCAGCCGGAACGGTCCAACGGCTCCCGAGCACCCACCGAGACACCGCACCACCGACAGGAACACCAAAAGGCTCCGACACAGGGTGAAACCCCAGGTCAGAGCCTTTTCGGTGGTGCGCCGCCAGGGACTCGAACCCCGAACCCGCGGATTAAGAGATAGGTATCGATCGGGGTGCAGCGTCCAGTCCAGCCTTTTGTGTCCATCTGTTCGCGGTCAGGCCCCAGCCTAAGCTGGGCAGCGTCCCACCCAGTCCATCGAGCGCCGGCCCGTCCATTGCGCCGGAGCACCCAGGGAGCACCCTGCGAAACGCCGTACAGATAACGACCCGCCCGCCGGCCATCGGGGCGCGACCTGATGACCGGCGGGCCTTACTGTAGTGACATAAAAACCACTCAGATGGACGGAGCTGCTTTGGCCCACCAATCGACAGGCCGGGCGTAACTCACTATCCTGCCACGACAGTCGGTCGAGCCAACCCGACTCGACTCAGGCCAGTAGACTCGCCAAAGATGCGTTCCCAAGACAAACCCTTATAGCAGGTGGTGTCTGCGGGCGTAGGCCGGGAAGTCTGCACCCGAGCAGGGTAGACGAGCACTCGTCGCCCTCAAGGCGTCGATGAGGTTGCCCGCACCCGCCTCGGTCTGCTTGCCAGTCTGACAAGCTGCAGCGAGAAGCCAGATCGTGCCATGGACCTCTGCTTGGTAGGCACGGGCAACCTTGGTGGCCTGCCGGTCGTCTGTGATTGCGATACCTCTCCGCAACTCAGCAGCAGCGAGGACGGATGCCTCACCGAGATTGCGCTCCTCGGCGCCAAGTCTTTTAACCCACGCTGCGAAGCATCGAATCTCGTCAAGCGTGTCCAACTGGGCTCGTTTTAGCCAGTCCACCTCACAGGCAGCCATTAGCTCTGGTCGGTTCGCAGCTCCCGACCGCAGCTCCTCCATCACCACCTGCGTCGTCCAGCAGTCAGCATCCATAAGCAGATCTTGCAAGACGTCTAACCGGTCAGCGAGGGTGAAATGAGACAAGAGCATCGTATCGAGTACAAGGACCGACCCCGGCAGCATCGACAGATTCACGGAGCGGTCTCCAGGTCATCCTCCTCAGGCAGGTCCGCATCAGTGATCTGGCCGTACATCAACTCAATCGCCCTAGCTCGAGTGATTCGGCTGGCCCGCCACGCCTCGATCACCGCATGTGCATAGCCCGGCGATACACGAACCGAGGCAAGATCGGGTTGAGGCACCCAGCCTAGAGCCTCCATGAACTCCGCCCGGGTGGGCCGTGGGAAGCTCCATTCCCGACGTGTCGCGGTATCAATCACCCCGGCCTGCTCAGCCTGCCGCAATGCCAGCACCCAAGAGGTGCGATATCGAGCGGCGTAGGTAATCAGCCGATCCCGACTCGCGCGCCCGCCACTCAAGGCGTCGGCCATCGCATTGACCGGCAGCAGCAACTCAGCGGCGAATGCATCGATCACCCCTTCGCGCTCCGCGCGAGACGTACTAACTCCTAGGTCACTGGAGTATTCGTCTCCAATAACCAGATGTCCAAGCTCATGTGCAGCGGTAGCTCGTCGACGGCCGGGGTCACCCTGCGTGCTTACAACCGCAACAGCCAACTCCCCCTCAGTTAGGGACGCACCATCGCCTGGCAGGTCAGTTACAAGCACCCACTGCCCCGTGCGCTCACAGAGCTCCATGATGCTACCGATTGGTTCATCGCCAAGATGAATTTGCTGCCGCAACCACTGCGCCGCTCGCCTCGCATCAGCCTCGGATGTCACCGTACTCGGGTATCGAAGTAGCGGACCAGTCTGTAAAGTGCCGATGTCTACCAGTTGCTGCACATTGCGCAGCCACCCAACCAGCGCGATCTCCAAGCGCTCAGAAGACCGTGCGGCCTCGGTGTCGGTCTCTTCGGTCAGCACCGCGGACCGTCGGGACAGCACCGCCGGCCGCGGCTCAATCAAGTACTCCATCGACACCTTGAGCGCACGGGACAATCGTGCCAACTCCACCCCATCGAGGCGCCTGCTACCAGCCTCAACCTTGGCAAGCATGGTTCGATCGAGCCCCACGCCATCGGCGAGGTCCTGCTGCGACATGCCTACTGACAGACGCGCCTGCCGCACCTGCTCGCCGATGCGGCGCCAGTCCTGCTGCTCCCCAGCCATAGTGCGATAATCGCACACATCGAGCCGGAATGGGTCAACACAGGGTTTCCAAATGCCGACCATGGCTCTAGATCTCAGCCTGCCATCAGAGGACAGCGCCGGTGATGGGCCGCGCTGGGCCAGGACGGGATGCTGCGCGAACACCTCGACCTCGCCGACGATCTCGATGCCCGTGACGTGCGCGGCTACGTGGCGATGCGCCGAATCGCCGACGCCGTCGGCGCGCGGATGTCGGTCGAGTACTGGAAGCCCGCCCCGTACTTCCTGAACTTCCTCGACGGCTACCAGCTCGGCGAGAAGGTCCGGAAGGCGCTCGACGGCAAGCCGGATCCCGTGGTGGCCGCGCTGCTGGCCACCACGCAGCTACTCGACGCCGACACGATCGACCGGCGGGACACCACCGGTGCCCTACCGCGCCCTTGCGGAACCCCGCTCATCCTCGTCGGTCACGGCCGTTACACGCTCGAGCGCCGGCCCGTCTATCGCACACCAGAGCACGCACGGCATGCGGCACATCGACTAGAAGCGAGCGCCAGGTTCCATCACAGACGCGAGTGAACTGGCGCCGCCGTCGGGCTGCGGGCTGGTGGCCCGGCGGTCGCCGCGCCATTGGCGGAGGTAATCCCGCAGCCGCCGGCGCAGGTCACCGACCGGTCCGGTGGCGCCGAGCCGGCGCAGGAATTCCGGCACGCTCCAGGTGACGAGGGCGCCCTGCCGGGACAGGTACAGGCCGACCCGGTCGATGCCGTACCGGTCGTCGTAGTCCAGCAACAGGTAGCTGGCGAGCTGGTAGATCTCGTCACGGCCCAGCCGGCGGGGTTGGATGGCCGCCTTGCAGTCCAGCAGCAGGCCGCCGAGGATGAAGTCGGCGTCCGCTCCGCCAATGTCCCGGCTGCCGAGGAACGTCGGACCGCAGACCCGGGCGATGGCGGGCAGTTCGAGGAACGGTCCGAACGACTCCTCGGCGATCGCCAACTGCCGGTTGACGTCCTCGATGGCGTAGTCGGGGACCGCCGTCAGGAGATCGTCGAGAGTGGTAGCCGGGGTGGCGCCGGTCAGCATGCTGTACCGCCGGATCTCACCGGTCCGGTAGATGTCCTCGTAGTAGGCAGCCACGAAGCACAGGCGGCCCAGGATCTCCCCGTCGAGACCGCCGTCGCCGTGCAAGTACGCGTCGACCATGGAAATCAGGTCGCGTCCGGCCCGGTGCAGGGCGTCCCGTACGGGTGGCGCGGGTGCGCCCCGGAGGGGCAGGTTGCTGCCGACGGCGTCGACGCCGATGTCGACCGGCGCGCCGAACGGACTACCCAGGCAGAGCCTGAACCGGAAGTCGATGGCGTGGCCGAGCGCCGACCAGTCGGGGTATTTCACGTCGATTGGCTGCACCGGGCGGGGCAGCTCGCAGATCCGCCGGAGGTAGTCCTGCACGACAGCCGCGCTGTAAGGCAGGTGCTGGGCCACGAACTGCGACATCGGGGAGTTCGGGTACTTCAGCTGGCGGGTCAGGCTCAGCTCGATCATCGGCCGCCCGGCCACCGTGCCGTCGCCGGCCGCCTCGGTGGCCTTCTCGTAGTCGTCGATCCAGGTGATCCCCGCCGGGTCGAGGTGGTGCCGGGCCCGGGTGACCGCCACGTAGATCAGGCGGGCCTCACTGGCCCGCAGCGGGCGCGGATTCCCGTCGTCGTCGACCGACGGTGCCGCGAAGCCGTCGCCGATCCGTACCCGCGACCACTCCCGGCCCTTGGCCTTGTGCGCGGTGGACACGGTGACCTTCGCGGTGCGCTCGTCGGCGAGACGGTCGACCGCGTCGATGATCACGTCCGGCCCGTACGTGTCGACCAGCGTCACGATCGCCTTGAGGTCCTGGCCGGCGGTGTCGTTCTCGGCGTACTCCTGCACATCGGACCAGGAGGTGAACAGGAACAGCTCCGGATGAGTGGTACGCCGACCGGACTTCAGAGCCTGGGCGGCCTGCGCGATGCTCCGCAGCGTGCCGCCGCCGCCCGTGAGCGCGACCGGTACGCCCCGCTCCAGGAAGCCGAGGACCTCCTGCATCGCGTCGGCGTTCCCCCGGCACAGCACGGCATCGATCTCCGCCGCCGAGCCGACGCGGGAGTCGGTAGCGCTGTTCCCGGTCAGTTGCAGATCCGACTCGGCGTGCCGGAGCCACCGGTTGGCCGTCCGGGCTATGCGTGGGCCGAAACGGAACGACTTCGTCAGGTACAGGTGATCCGCCGGGAAGCCGGTCATCACGTCCCGGGCGTTGCGCCAGGCGTAGATCTGCTGGGCCGGGTCGCCGACGCACACCCGCTGCGCGTCTTGGGCGAGGAAGACCTCCTCCAGTACCGGGTTGGTGTCCTGCGCCTCGTCGAGCAGGACGAAGTCCGCCGCCAGCGTGGGCTCGGTCAGCGCCCACATCTTTAGGTAGTGGTCGTGTTCGAAGCGCAGTTTGCCGTCCGGTGAGCAGATGTCGTCCCAGGCCCGGCACGCGTACGGCAGGAGCACGCGGGCGACGTGGTCCTGGGCCGCCGGGTCCAGCCCGTTGACCCGTTCCAGATGCCGGGCCATCAGCTGGCGGTCGGTGCTGTAGCAGAATTGACGGATCATGCCCATCACCAGGCGTGCCTGGTGTCCGCAGGTGATCGGACGGGAGCTGACCCACAGATTCTGGTGGATGCCCAACAGCCGCGCCGTCTCCTTCGAGGGTATGCGGGCCGACCGGTTCAGGCGTTCCTGGTAGTTCCGCCCGACGGCGCGGTGCGCCAACGAGTGCGCGGTACGGCAGTCGACGTTCGCCCCGAAGCGCTGCCTGGCCTCGTCGGCGATCGCCTTGTTGAACGCCACGTAGAGGCCGCGCTTCCTGGTGACCCCGGCCATCAGTACCAGCGTGGAGGTCTTACCGGTGCCGGCCCCGGCCACCAGGGCCAATTCCCTGCCCGCAAGGAACGTGTCCCGGGCAGCGAGCTGTTCCTCGGTTGGCTTGACGTCCATACGCCCCTTCCAGGACCGATTCCCATGCTCACACCGTCGTGATCCCATAAACCACCGAACGGGTCCGCCCGAGCCCGAAAGCTGCTCGCGGAAACCAGTGGAGCCTACTTCGGAAGCGAGCGCGATGTGATCACTCCCCTACCGCCACCCCGAGCGATCCGCAGTCTCATCAGGCACTCGGAGGGCCAAGAATCTCGACGGCGCTGCCGAGGACACGTGCCCTTCTCCGTCCCCGTGTCAGCAGGGGCGGTCTTCGTGGTCCATGTGCTCCGCCAACCAGCGGACTTTGCGCGTTCAACCCCGGACGACCCACCTGTACCAGCCGCTTCGATGCCTACAGTCCGCACAGATTTCCCAGAACAGACCCGCTCCCACACGTCTCACCCGGTCCAGGCAGTCCCGCAGATTAAGAGATTGATCTTGGTCGAGTCATTTAATCCATGTCGGTCGCTGAAGTCCAGCTTTTCGTGTTCGTGGCCCTGCTTCCTCAAGACGGTGTCCCACTCAGTCCGTCCGTTGCGAGCCTGTCCC
>NZ_SMKJ01000145.1:0-16765 GCF_004348615.1 Micromonospora sp. KC207 | reverse complement strand
GTGTCGGGGTCGACGTCGGGCTCTGGGTGACCGCCGAAGGTGCGGACGGTGCCGGGGAGCCGGCGACGAAGGCGTTGCGCAGCCGCCGGGCGACGGGCGCCTCGACGGTGCTGGACGCGGACTTCACGAACTCGCCCATTTCCTTCAGCTTGGCGAGAACGGTCTTGCTTTCGACCCCGAGCTCTTTGGCAAGCTCGTGTACGCGGGCCTTACCTGCCACTGCACTCCTCACTCCGAGGTCGTGCGGGCAGCACCCGCAGCGACCTCACTCCTGCACTTGAAGCCTGGTCATTTCAGGGACTTCATCGTGTGCTCATGTCGGTCGTCCTACCTTGCTAGCGACCCTCGCCCGATCGGGATGACCGGACGTAGTGGTTGGCGCATCGACGTGCTCGGCCAGCACACCGTGGTCGACGACCCCGGTGACGCGCAGCGCGCGCCCGAAGGCACGGCGGCGCACTGCCAGCGCGAAGCAGGCCGGATCCGGGTGCATGTTCGCTCCCCGACCCGGCAGCCTGCGGGCCGGATCGGGCCGAAGACTGTGACCAGCCTCGTCGCCGATCGCGACGATCCGCAGCAATTCGCTGGCCGGCGCGCGTCGCCGGCAACCCACACAGGTGCGCTCCGGCAGCGCGCGTCGTACCACTGGAAGAAGTCTACCCCTAGCTGCTCGAGATCGCGCCGCCCGGCTCCCGGACGTGATCAGCCCCGCTCCGCGCAGCCGTGGTCGCCTGCTCCACGTCCGACCGGATGTCGATCCGCCAACCGGTCAATCGGGCAGCAAGCCGGGCGTTCTGCCCCTCCCGGCCGATCGCGAGGGAGAGCTGGAAGTCCGGAACGGTGACCCGGGCGGTCCGGGTGGCCAGGTCGACCACCTCGACCCGCAGGGCCTTGGCCGGCGAGAGCGCGTTGCCGACGAAGGTGGCCGGGTCGTCCGACCAGTCGATGATGTCGATCTTCTCGCCGTGCAGCTCGCTCATCACCGCGCGGACCCGCTGCCCCATCGGGCCGATGCAGGCGCCCTTGGCGTTGACGCCCGGCACGGTGGAACGCACCGCGATCTTCGTGCGGTGGCCGGCCTCCCGGGCGATGGCCCCGATCTCCACGGTGCCGTCGGCGATCTCCGGCACCTCCAGGGCGAACAGCTTCTTCACCAGCGCGGGGTGGGAACGGGAGAGGGTGATCTGCGGCCCGCGCATGCCCTTGGCGACGTGCACCACGACGCAGCGGATCCGCTCGCCGTGGGTGTACCGCTCGCCGGGGACCTGCTCGGACTGCGGCAGCACGCCCTCCAGCTTGCCCAGGTCGACGCTGACGATGCCCTTCTCGCTACGCGCCTCGTGCGCCTGCACCACACCGGTGACCAGGTCGCCGTCGCGGCCGACGTACTCGCCGAAGTGCACCTCGTCGGTGGCCTCCCGCAGGCGCTGGAGGATCACCTGCTTGGCGGTCATGGCCGCGATCCGGCCGAAGTCGTGCGGGGTGTCGTCCCACTCCCGCACCACCATGCCGTCGGCGTCCAACTCCTGCGCGTAGACCAGGGCCGCGCCGTTCTTGCGGTCGATCTCGACCCTGGCGTGCGATTCGGCCCCTTCGGTGTGCCGGTAGGCGGTCAGCAGCGCGGTCTCGATCGCCGCAAGGATCGTGTCGAACGGGATCTCCCGCTCGCGCTCGAGTGCGCGCAGCGCCGCGAGGTCGATGTTCACCTCTCCTCGTCCTCCACATCATCTTCGTCGTCGATGTCGTCAATGTCTGAGCTGTCGTCGAGTTCGTCGTCGGCCACCTCGTCGAGGCGGTGAAACTCCACCTGCACCCGGCCGGGGCCGAGCTCGGCGTGGCTGAACTCCACGCGGCCGGAGTCGGTCTCCAGCACCACGCGCTCGTCGTCGGCCTCGACCACCCGGCCGGTGACCTGCCGGTCGCCGGTGGGCTGCCGGTCCCCGGCGCGGGCGGTCACCTTCACCAGCCGGCCGACGTTGCGCCGCCAGTGCCGGGGCAGGGTGAGCGGACGGTCCACCCCAGGGGAGCTGACCTCGAGCTGGTACTCGCCGGCGAGGATGTCGCCGCCGGCCTCCTCGGCCGCGTCGAGCGCGGCGGAGACGGCCCGGGACACATCGGCGACGGCGTCCAGGTTGATCCCGCCGTCGGCGTCGACGATCACCCGCACCACGTGCCGGCGGCCGGCCCGGGAGACGGAGACGTCCTCCAGGTCGTACCCGGCCGCGTTGACCACCGGCTCGATCACCGCGTGCAACCGGGCCCGCCGTGCGGCGAGGTCCACCCGGGGGCCGCCGACGCGGTCACCGCCCCGGGGGCCGTCGGCGCGTCGGGGTCTCCCCGTCGGCCCCGTCGACCTGGTGGCACGGCCACGCTGCGTCATCTGGCGCACCCCTTCATGAACGACGACGCCCGGTCGGGACGCCATGCCGGCACGCCACCGGGGCGGACGCGCCGGTGGCTGCGCAGAGCGTAACGCGACCGCGTCACGGCGGGCCGGGCGGCGCACCGACGCCCTTGGCCCACATATCCGCTCCGATGGTGTTGACTTGTCCGGTGGCGAGGGGCAGAACGACACAACGCGATCGGGCACTCGGGCATTCCCGGCGAAACATCTTGCGCGCGAGCGCGCTCCTGGCGCTCGGCGGCACCGTCGCGCCGCTGACCGGCTGTGATCTCTTCGACCGCGGCGACGAGCGGGACCGGGTGCCCGACCCGCTCGAACCCCTCGCGGCGCAGGCTCGCGAGCTGGCCGCCCGGCACCGCGCCGCCCTGGCCGCAGACCCGGGCCTGGCGCCGCTGCTCACCCCGATCGCGGACGCCCACGAAGCGCACGCCGGCGAGCTGGCGAAGCTGACGGGCCGACCGGCGCCCTCGCCGGAGCCCTCCCCGGACGCCACCGGCGACCGCTCGGCGGTGCTGGCCGCGCTGCGCGAGGCCGAGCAGCGCGGGCGCGAGTCGGCCGCGACGCTCTGCGCCGAGGCCCCGGCCGATCGGGCGGCCCTGGTCGGCTCGATCGCCGCCGCCCGGGCGACCCACGTGGAGGCGTTGCGGTGAGGCGCCTTCAGGCACCGTCCGGGCCGGCCGAGGCCCTGGCCGGCGCGCTCGCCGCCGAGTACGCGGCGGTCTTCGCGTACGGGGTGATCGGGGTGCGGCTCGCCGACGCCGCCCGCACGGCCGCCCGCCGCGCCGAGACGGCGCACCGGTCCCGGCGCGACGCGCTGGTGCTCCAGCTCAGCGCGGCCGGCAGCGCGGTCCCCGCCGACAAGGCCGGGTACGCGCTGCCGTTCCCCGTCACCGACGCGGCGAGCGCGCTACGGCTGGCGGTGGAGGTGGAGGAACGCACCGCCGCCTTCTGGAGGGTGGCGCTGCCGCACACCACGGGCGCGGACCGCGACCGGGCCCTCGCGGCGCTGACCGACTGCGCGGTGCGGGCCACGCGGTGGCGGCGCACCGCCGGCGTGACTCCCGTCACCGTGGCCTTCCCCGGCCGCACCGCCTGACCGGGCCCCGGGCGTTTGCGCTGGTCGCTTCGGCGGCACCCGCGATTGCGGATGGCATACCAGGTATGCATACTTCGGAGCCATGTCCATCCGTCACGGCCTGCTCGCGCTCCTCGAACGCGGCCAGATGTACGGCTACCAGCTCCGGGCCGCGTTCGAGGAGTCGACCGGCTCGACCTGGCCGCTGAACATCGGGCAGGTCTACACCACCCTGTCCCGGTTGGAGCGGGACGGACTGGTCCGCCCGCTGCCGGAGAGCGAGGCGGGGCAGCGGCCGTACGAGATCACCGACGCCGGACGGGCGGACCTCGCGCTGTGGTTCGCGACCCCGATCAGCCGCACCGACCGCCCCCGCGACGAGCTGGCGATCAAGCTGGCCCTGGCCCTGACCACCCCCGGGGTGGACGTGCGGGCCGTGGTGCAGACCCAGCGCACCGCCACCATGCGGGCGTTGCAGGAGTTGACGCGGTTGAAGTACGCCAGCGACCGTCCCGAGGACCTGCCCTGGCGGCTGGTGCTGGACGCGATGGTGTTCCAGGCCGAGGCGGAGATCCGCTGGCTGGACCATTGCGAGACGAGCCTGGTGCGGCACCGGCCCACCCCGGGGCCCGGCGGACGGGCCGGTCCGGGGCACGCGGCGGAGGCCGAGGCCGACCGAGACGGCGAGGAGGCGCGGCGATGAGCGGGACGGGCGGCGCGCCGACGACCCGACCCGACCCGACCGACCCGCTTCGTGGGCCCGACGCCCCCGGCTCCGACGCCACCGGTTCGGGCACGCCCGGTTCCGGCACGGCGGAAACGGCCGTGCTCGACGTCCGCGACGTGCACCGTACCCACGGCAGCGGCGAGGCGGCCGTACACGCCCTGCGCGGGGTGAGCCTCACCGTCGCCCCCGGCGAGCTGATCGCGGTGATGGGGCCCTCCGGCTCCGGCAAGTCCACCCTGCTCGCCCTCGCCGGCGGGCTGGACGGCCCGACCGCCGGCGAGGTCCGCGTCGAGGGGCAGGCGCTCGGCGCGCTGGACCGGCGCGCGCTGGCCCGGCTGCGCCGCCGGCGGATCGGCTACATCTTCCAGGCCCTGAACCTGCTGGGCAGCCTCACCGCCGCCGAGAACGTCGCGCTCCCCCTCGAACTGGACGGCGTCGGCGTACGCCAGGCCCGGCGGGCGGCCCAGGCCGCGCTCACCGAGGTGGGCCTCGCCGAGCTGGGCGACCGCTTCCCCGACCAGCTCTCCGGAGGGCAGCAGCAGCGGGTGGCCATCGCCCGGGCCCTGGTCGGCGAGCGGCGGCTCGTGCTGGCCGACGAGCCGACCGGCGCGCTGGACTCACAGACCGGCGAGGCGGTGCTGCGCCTGCTGCGCCGCCGGGTCGACGCGGGCGCCGCCGCCGTCCTGGTCACCCACGAGGCCCGGCACGCCGGCTGGGCCGACCGGGTGGTGTTCCTGCGGGACGGGGTCATGGTGGACTCGACGCCCCCGCTGGGCGGCGTCGAACAGCTCCTGGCCGGCAGCGAACGGTGAGCACCGAGCGCCGCGCCGCCCCGCCGGCGGGGGGCCCGCACCCGGCCGCCGCCCCCGCCGGACCCGGCGGCCCCCATGGCCGGCCGCCTGCTCGGCCCGCCCGCGACCGGCGGTTCCTGGCGGCGCTGCGCACCTGGCGGGCGGCACTGCGGATCGCCCGGCGGGAGGCACTGCGCGCCCGGGGGCGGACCGCGTTGGTGCTCGCCATGATCACCCTTCCGGTGCTGGGACTCGCCTTCTCCGCAGTCAGCTACGACATGGCGGAGCTGAGCCGGGCCGAGCGGATCGACCGGCGGCTCGGGACCGCCGACGCGGAGCTGCGCTGGGCGGCCGAGGGCCCGGTGACGCAGGACGCCTGGGGCGACACCTCGGACGCCCGCGACGGCGTCCCGGAGCGGACCCGTCCGGTCACCGCCGGCGAGCTGACCGCCCTGCTGCCGGCCGGCAGTCGCGTCGGCGAGGTCCACTGGTGGGTGCCGTTCGAGGTCCGGGTCAGGGGCAAGCGCGAGACGGTCAGCGGGCGGCTGCTGGACCTGACCAACCCGGTGCTGCGAAGGCAGGGCCGGGTCCTCGCCGGCCGTCCGCCGACCGGCCCCGACGAGGTCGGGCTCAACCACGCGGCGCTGCGCCGGCTGCACGTGGGGCTCGGTGACCGGATCGCACCGGCCGACGGGTCGGCCGAGCGGACCGTGGTCGGGGTCGTGGAGTTCCCCGACGACCTGAGCCCCACCGTGGCGCTGCACCCTGCGGCCCAGCCATCGGCCGGGCCGCAGGGTGAGACGAGCTGGCTCGTCGACCTGCCGGGCGATGCCGATCCCGGGCTGACGGAACGGCTCAACGCGCGCGGGATCGTGGTGGTCGCCCGTGCCCCGGTGCTGGACCCAGCGGCCGATCCCGAGACGCTGAGCGCCGCGCTCAGCGTCGAGGAAACCACCAACACGCTGCTGGTGGGCGGGCTGGGCCTGCTTGAGGTCGTGCTGCTGGTCGGGCCGGCGTTCGCCGTCGGGGTGCGGCGGCGACGCCGCGACCTCGCACTGGTCGCGGTGGCCGGCGGCGACGCCGCGCACCTGCGCCGCATCGTGCTCGCCGACGGGGTGGTGCTGGGCTTCGCGGGGGCCGCCGCCGGCCTGGCGCTGGGCGTCGCCGCCGCGTTCGCGGCCCGCCCGCTCGTCGAGGAGCACGTCTTCGGGGCGCGCTTCGGGGCGTACCGTGTCTTCCCGACCGCGCTGGCGGCGATCGCGGCGGTCGCGGTGCTGGCCGGGGTGCTCGCGGCCCTGGCACCGGCCTGGACCGCCGCGCGACAGGACGTGGTGGCGGGGCTGGCCGGGCGGCGGACCCCACCGGAGCACCGGCGGCGCTGGCTGCTGATCGGCGTGCTGCTGGCCACGGTCGGCGTGGCGGTCGCCACGCTCGGGGCCGCGCGGACCACCACGACCGTGCTCTTCGCCGGCCTGGTCGTCGGCGAGCTCGGGCTGGTCTTCGTCACCCCGACGCTGGTCGGGTTGCTCGCCCGGGCCGGCCGGTGGCTCCCGCTGGCACCTCGGATCGCGCTGCGGGACGCCAGCCGCAACCGTTCCTCGGCGGCCCCGGCCATCTCCGCGGTGATGGCCGCGGTCGCCGGCAGCGTCGCCCTCGGCGTCTACGTAACCGGCGACAGCGCCCGCACCCGCGCCAGCTACCAGCCGGGCATGCCGTACGGGCACGCCATGGTCGTCGGCCATGGGGAGACGGCGCTGCCGCCGGTGCCCCGGATCGCCGAGGTGGCCGCCGCGACGATGCCGGGGAGCACGGTGGCCCGGATCGACATCCCCACCTGCCCCACGCCGGCCGACGACGGCGACTGGTGCGACATCCGGGCGGAGCTGCCGCCCGCGCAGGCCTGCCCGTACCAGGTGGAACAGTCGCACGACGCGGACGTGCGGGCACGCGCCCGCAGCGACCCGCGATGCGGCGGGCGGGCGGAGAACGGATACGCCACGGGCTACTTCCTGCCCGTCTCGGTCGACGACGGCGACGCGCTGGCGGCGCTGCTCGGGGCCAGCCCCGAGCAGGCGGCCGCCGCCCGGCGGGTGCTGGCGGCCGGCGGCGCGGTGGTGACCGACGGGCGGTACCTCCTCGCCGGCCGACTCACCCTAACGGCGACCCGGGCCGGAACCGACTCGGAGCCCGTGGCCGTCGGGACCGCCACCGTCCCCGGGTACGCCCTGCACAGCGGCTTCGAGGACCGCTTGGTGGTGTCCCACGCCGCCGCCGCCCGGCTCGGCCTCGCCTCCCGGCAACTCGGGTACGTGGTGGCCACCGCCGCCGCCCCGACCAACACCCAGCAGGACCGCTTCGACGTCGAGCTGCGCCGGCTCGGCCCGCTCGACGTGATCGTCGAACGGGGGGACTGGGGCAACGACCAGCGTCCCCTGCTGCTACTGCTGGCCATCGGCTCCGGTCTGATCACGGTGGGCGCGGCGGCTGTCGCCACCGGCCTCGCCGCCGCCGAGGGGCGGACGGACCTGTCCACCCTGGGCGCCGTGGGCGCCAGTCCCCGGATGCGCCGGGTGCTCTCGCTGTGCCAGGCCGGGGTGATCGCCGTGCTCGGCTCGGCGCTGGGCATCGTCGTCGGGCTGGGCACCGCCGCGATCATCATGGTCGCCCTGAACCGCCGCTACGCCACGGTTTGGCCGCAGCCGGAGCCGTACCCGATCGTGGTCCCCTGGCTCACCCTGGGCGTGCTGGTGGTGGTTCCGCTGGTGGCGATGCTCGGCGCGGCCCTGTTCACCCGGTCCCGGCTGGCGGTCGAACGCCGCCTCGACTGACAGCCGACCGGGGCGCCACCCGCCGGCCGCAGGCGGCACACTGACGATCGTGTCCGCAATCGGTACCCTCACCCGCCGCCTCGGCCACCACCGGTGGTTCGCCGCCACGATCCGGCTGCTCGTCCCGGTGGACCGGGCGGTCGGCCGGCTGACCCGGGGATGGGTGGTCGCGCTCGGCCTGGTCCCCTCGCTGGTCATCACCACCACCGGGCGCCGCTCTGGCCTGCCGCGCAGCAACCCCCTGCTGTACGTTCCCGACGGCGACGCCTACGTGGTGGTCGGCTCCAACTGGGGGCAGCAGCACCAACCCGCCTGGGCGCTGAACCTGCTGGCCAACCCGACCGCCCAGGTCGACGTGCGGGGCCGGCGGGTGGCGGTACGGGCCGAGGTGGCCATCGGCGCGGAACGCGACCGGCTCTGGGAACTGTTGGTCGCCGAGTGGCCGGCGTACCAGACGTACGTCGAACGGGCCGGCGGGCGAAACATCCGCGTCTTCCGGCTGGTGCCGGCCGGGCGCGGCGGACCGGGCGGCCCCGCCGCCGGGTGACTAGGGTGGAGCCCGCGCCGCGGCGGCCCGCCCGGCGGCCGGTCGCCGGCTGACCCGCGCGGCGCCTCCGGCCCGCCTCGCCCCCCATTCCGTGCCGCCCGGCGCGCCCGCGTGGCGGGTGGTGAGAGGGGAGCCCTCCTCTACCGCAGGCGTTAACAGGGGGCCCTTACAGGCCGCCCTGGACGCCGATCAACGTGCCGACCAGGTACGTCGCGGCTGCCGCCGCCACGCCGAGCAGGAGCTGCCGCAGGCCGCTGCTCCACCAGGCGCGGTTGGTGAACCGGGCCACGATCGCCCCGGCCGCGAAGAGCCCGACCCCGCCGACGGCCAACGCCAGCCACAGGCTGGTGGCGCCGAGCAGGTAGGTCAGCAGCGGGATCAGCGCGCCGGCCGAGAAGAACAGGAACGACGAGATCGCCGCCACCCACGGGCTCGGCTGGTCGTCCGGGTCGACGCCCAACTCCTCCCGGACGTGCACCCGCAGCGCCTCCTCCGGGTTGGCCCGCACCGCCTCGGCGACCTGCATGGCGAGGTCGCGGGGCAGGCCCCGGGCCACCCAGGCGTCGGCCAGCTCACGGGCCTCCGCCTCCGGGTGCCGTTCCAGCTCGCGGCGTTCCTTGGCCACCTCGGCGGCGACCTGCTCGTTGGCCGACCGGACGCTGGTGTACTCGCCGAGGCCCATCGAGATCGCGCCGGCGACCAGGCCGGCGACGCCGGTGAGCACGATGCTGTGCGGCGACACCCCGCCGCCGCCGACGCCCGCGATCAGGGCGATGTTGGTGACCAGGCCGTCCATCGCGCCGAACACGGCCGGCCGCAGCCAGCCGCCGGACACGTCCGCGTGGTGCCCCTCGTGTAGCGCGGCCGGGGTGTCGGTCACGGCAGGGTCAGGATCTCGTGGCCGTCCTCGGTCACGAGGATCGTGTGCTCGAACTGCGCGGTCCACCTCCGGTCCTTCGTGACGACCGTCCAGCCGTCGTCCCACATGTCGTACTGGTGGGTGCCGAGGGTGATCATCGGCTCGATGGTGAAGGTCATCCCCGGCTCCATCACGTCTGTGGGCCGGGGGCTGTCGTAGTGCGGCACGTAGAGGCCGCTGTGGAAGGCCTCTCCGATGCCGTGGCCGGTGAAGTCGCGGACCACGCCGTAGCCGAACCGCTTGGCGTACGACTCGATGACCCGGCCGATCACGTTGATCTGCCGGCCCGGAGCGACCGCCTTGATCCCCCGCAGCATCGCCTCGTGGGTCCGCTCGACCAGCAGCCGGGCCTCCTCGCTGACCTCGCCGACGCAGAAGGTGGCGTCGGTGTCGCCGTGCACCCCACCGATGTACGCGGTCACGTCGACGTTGACGATGTCGCCGTCCTGGAGCACCGTCGAGTCCGGGATGCCGTGGCAGATGACCTCGTTGAGGCTGGTGCAGCAGGACTTCGGGAAGCCCTTGTAGCCCAGCGTCGACGGATAGGCCCCGTGGTCGCAGAGGAACTCGTGCACCACCCGGTCGATCTCGTCGGTGCTCACCCCGGGCTTGCAGTGCTCCCCGGCGAGCTGCGTGGCCTGGGCGGCGAGCCGGCCGGCGACCCGCATCCGCGCGATGGTCTCCGGGGTCTGCACGTGCGAGCCACGCCATGCCTGGGGACTCTTCTTGCCCACGTACTCCGGTCGGACGATGTGACCCGGCACCGGTCGCATCGGGGAGAGCGTGCCGGGGGTCAGCGGCGCACGGACGGTCATGGCACAAGCCTATCGCCGGCCCGGCGCCGGACGCTGCGGCCCGGTGCCCGCCGACGTCGGTGGGCTGGCCGGCGGCTGGGTGGCCCCCGCCTAGCGCTCAACCCCGTAGCCGCCGGCGCAGCGTCACCTCGGTGCCCTCGGCGGTACGGCTGACCGTCAGCTCGCCCAGCGCCCTGATCAACGCCAGCCCGCGCCCGCGGAAGCCCGCGCCGGTCGACTCCCGCCACTGCCCGCTGTCCCGGACCGTGGCCACCACCGTGCCGTCGACGAGGGTCACCTCCACCCCGATGGTCGGCTCGGCCGGGGAGACCGGGTGCTCGATGGCGTTCGCGGCGGCCTCGGAGACCGCCACGGTGAGGTCGAACAGGTCGGTCTCGCCGACCCGGTGGGCGGTGAGGAAGTCCTCCAGTCGGCTGCGCAGCACGCTCAGCCGGGTCGGGTCGGCGGGCAGCCGCAGCGCGAACCGGTTCGGCTCGGTCGCCTCCAGCGCGAGCACCGCCACGTCGTCGCGGCGGGGTCGCGTGGCGACCCGCTCCACGACCGCGTCGACCAGGTCGGCGACGTGCTCGCCGCCGGCTGCGTCCGCGCGTAGCTGCGCGAGGGCCGCGTCGAGGCCGAGCTGGCGGTCCTCGATCAGCCCGTCGGTGTAGAGCAGCAGCCGGGCCCCGGGGCACAGCTCGTCGTCCACCGTCCGGTACGACGCGCCGGGGATCGCGCCCACCGGTGGACCGAGCGCGCGGTCGTGCAGGAACGCCACGTCGTCTCCTCGGATCAGCAGGGGGGACGGATGCCCGGCGCTGGCGTAGCGCAGCCGGCCGGTGCGGGGCGAGAACCAGAGGCAGACCACGGTCGCGAACGACGGCTGCTCCGCCGAGCCGACCAGCCGGTTGAGCCGGGTCAGCGACTCGCCCGGGTCGTAGCCCTCCAGCACGTACGCCCGCAGCGCGTTGCGGAGCTGCCCCATCGAGGCGGCGGCCCGCACACCCTTGCCGACCACGTCGCCGATGACCAGGACCAGCTCGTCGCCGTCGAGCCGGATCACGTCGTACCAGTCGCCACCGACCTCGACGTCGGCGCTGCCGGGTAGGTAACGGCTGGCCACCACCGCGCCGGGCAGCCGGGGCAGCGACCGGGGCAGCAGGCTGTGCTGGAGGGTGGTGGCGATGCGGTGCTCGGCCTCGTAGAGCTGGGCGTTCTCCAGCCGCACTCCGACCAGCCGGGCGAGCTGGGTCAGCGCGGCGTGGCCGGGGTCGGTGGCGTCCTGGGCGTCGCCCCAGATCCGCAGCTCGCCGAGCTGTTCCGCGGCGCTGCCGGTCAGCGGCAGCACGACAGACGGCTCGACGGCGGCCGTCCCGCCGCCGGCCGCCTCGTACCGGGCCCCGGTGGCGGTGACCACCACCCGGGCCGCCTCGGCGAGGCCGACCGCGTGCCGGGCGGCCACCTGGAGCACCTCGGCGGTGGTGCGGGCGGTGTTCACCGCTACGGCGGCGTCGGCCAGCGCGCGCAGCCGCCGGATGATCTGCCCCCGTAGCTGGCCCAGCTCGACGTTGGCCCGGACCCGGGCGATCAGCTCCTGGCTTGAGAACGGCTTGGTGAGGTAGTCGTCCGCGCCGACGGCGAGGCCGGCGACGGCCTCCGCCGAACCGGCCCGGGCGGAGAGCAGCACGATCGGCACGTGCCGGGTACGCGGGTCCGCGCGCAGCGCGGTGACCAGGCCGAAGCCGTCGAGCCGGGGCATCATCACGTCGGTCAGCACCAGGTCGAACGGGGTCTCCACGGCCCGGCGCAGCGCCTCGACGCCGTCCGGCACGGCCACCACCTCCCACGACGGGCAGAGCAGCCGGGCGACGTGTTCGCGCAGGTCGGCGTTGTCGTCGGCGAGCAGGATGCGGCCCGCCGCGGCCCGGTCCCCGACACCGGGTGACAC
The DNA here is from genome assembly GCF_004348615.1 of Micromonospora sp. KC207. Lineage (NCBI taxonomy): Bacteria > Bacillati > Actinomycetota > Actinomycetes > Micromonosporales > Micromonosporaceae > Micromonospora > Micromonospora sp. KC207. Next base: position 4,732 of record NZ_SMKJ01000145.1, on the reverse strand, counting down.
GGCCGACGCGGTGGCCGGCGCGCCGGTCCACCGCGCGGTCTCGGCCGCGAAGAGCCGCGCCTGCCCCAGCTCCGGCGGCGCGTCCGGGGCGTCGGCCGCCACCCGGTCGGCGGGCAGGTGTGCGGAGCCGAACTGCACGGTCACGGTGAACGTGCTGCCCCCGTCGACGACGCTGCGCACCTCGGCCCGACCGGCGTGCATCTCCACCAGCTCCCGGACCAGCGCCAACCCGATCCCGGTGCCCTCGTGGGTGCGGGAGCGGACGCCGGGGATCCGGTGGAACCGCTCGAAGACGTGCGGCAGTTCCTCCGGGGCGATACCGACGCCGGTGTCGGCGACCTCCAGCCGGGCCGCGCCGTTCACCGCCCGGATCCGGACCCGGACCTCGCCGTCGAAGGTGAACTTCACCGCGTTGGCGACGAGGTTGAGCACGATCTTCTCCCACATGTCCCGGTCGACGAAGACCGGCGCGGGCAGCGGCGGGCAGTCGACGGCCAGGCGCAGGCCGACGCGTTCGGTGGCCGAGCGGAAGGTGCTGGCCAGCCGGGCGGTGTAGTCGGCGAGGTCGGTGGGCTGGTAGTGGGCGGCCAGCCGGCCGGACTCCAGGCGGGAGAAGTCGAGCACGGTGTTGACCAGCTTGAGCAGGCGCAGCGCGTTGCGGTGCATCACGGTCAGCTGGTCGATGTGGGCCTCGGGCAGCGTCTGGTCGGCGAGCAGGTCCTCCAGCGGGCCCAGCACGAGGGTCAGCGGGGTGCGGAACTCGTGGCTGACGTTGGCGAAGAAGCTCGTCTTGGCCCGATCGAGCGCGGCCAACTCGGCCACCCGGGCCCGTTCCTGCTCGTACGCCCGCTGCCGGCCGACAGCGCGGGAGAGCTGGGCGGCGATCAGGTCGAAGAAGGTGCGGTACTCGCCGGTGAGCGGCAGCCGGGCCGAGACGCCCACGACGAGCGCCCCCACAGGCTCGTGGGTCGCGGTGACCGGCAGCACCAGCGCCTGCGCGGCGGTGCCGGCGTCGACCTGCGGCAGCAGGTCGACGACGTCGATCGTGGTGGCGCACCCGCCGTCGGCGACCCGGCTCACCGCGGCCGTCGCCGCGTCGCGGAACGGCAGCGGCTCGACCGGCCCGGCTGCGGCGTCGTCGGCGCCGGGGCCGCTGCGCCCGGCGAGGGTGAGCCGCCCGGCGTCGTCACGCAGGTAGACCAGGCCGAACGGGACGTCCGCCCGGTGCCGGTCGAGCACCAGGGCGGCGGCCCGTCCCAGCGCCGCGACGTTCTCCGCCTCCGCCAGGTCGGAGCCCAGTTCGGCCAGGGCGCGCAGCCGGCGTTCGCCGAGCACCCAACCGGTGGTCTCGTTGACGATGCAGAGAACCCCGTCGATGCCACCATCGGCGGCGCGGATCGGGTCGTACGAGACGTCGAAGTAGACCTCTTCGAGAAAGCCGTGCCGGTGCAGCACGAAGGGATGGTTCTCGCCCCGGTACGGCTCGCCGGTCTTGCGGACCGAGTCCAGCAGGGGCCCGACCACGTCCCAGGTCTCCACCCAGTGCTCCATGGCGGGCTGGCCGATGGCGTGGGGGTGCTTGGCGCCGATGGTCGGCAGGTAGGCGTCGTTGTAGAAGGCACGGTGATCGGGGCCCCAGAACATGACGATCTGCGCCCGGGAGGACAGCATCATGGCGACCGCGTGGCAGAGCGCCGGCGGCCAGCCGGACGGGAAGCCGAGCGGACTGGACGCCCAGTCGAAGCGGAGCAGCCGCTTCCCCATCTCGCCACCGGTGGCGCACGCGGCGGTGAGCAGCGGCGGGAACGCCTCCTCGACGGTCCCGGCGGACGGATGCTGCCCGTCGTCGCCCCCCTGGGCCGAGCTCATGCACCCTCCCGCACCGGCCGTCACCCCCGACAACGCATGATCGCCGTCGTGCCCCGCCTTGTACCCAGACGGACCAGCAACGTAACGCGTCACCGCCGTCATGCGCTGGCTACCTGCGTCTGACCTGGGGATCGCCGGCGGCCGGCCGTCCCGGCCTGATCGGACGGGCGGGGCCTCGCCGGGGGCTCAGAAGACCGGCAGGCCGTCGATGCTCGCGGCGTTCTTCGTGGCCCGGTAGGTGACCAGGTCTTCGGCAGTGCGGCGGGAGTGCGCCCGGATCAACAGGTCCCGGTCCCCCTGGTACTCCATCAGCGGGACGGCGTACCCGCAGGAGTCGCTGACCCGGTCGACGTCGACGGTGATCACCGCGCGGGCGGAGTGCAGGTCCGGCGGGTCGGGGAAGTCGGCGAGCCGCTCGGCGAAGCCGGCGTCCTCCACCGTCACGGCCGAGCCCCGGCCGTGCAGCCGGACGATGTTCGGCGGCCCGGCGAAGGCGCAGAACATCAGCGTGATGCGACCGTTCTGCCGCAGGTGGGCGATGGTCTCCGCGCCGCTGCCGTGGAAGTCGACCCAAGCCACCCGGTGCGGGCCGAGGATGACGAAGGTGCCGCGCATGCCCTTCGGCGAGACGTTGACGTGCCCGTCGGTCCCGGAGGGCGCGGTGGCGACGAAGAAGACGGGCTGCTCCTCGATGAACTCGCGCAGCCGCCCGTCGATGGCCTCATGAACCTTCATGCCCCCATCCTGGCACCGCCTACCGAAAAGTGGGATGCCCGTTACCGCCAGGCGGGACACCCGACGGGCCGGGCGCGGACCGGCCCCGGCCCCGCCCCGCCTCACAGCGGGGTCACGTACGCGCCGGTGATCCCGCCGTCGACCACGAACTGGGCGGCCGTCATGAACGACGAGTCGTCGCTGGCCAGGAAGGCGACCGCCGCGGCGATCTCCTCCGGCTGGCCGAACCGGCCCATTGGCACGTGCACGAGGCGGCGGGCGGCCCGCTCCGGGTCGGCGGCGAACAGCTCCATCAGCAGCGGGGTGGCGATCGGTCCGGGGCACAGCGCGTTCACCCGGATGCCCTCCCGGGCGAACTGCACGCCCAGCTCCCGGGTCATCGCCAGCACCCCGCCCTTGCTGGCCGTGTACGCGATCTGCGACGTGGCCGCACCCATCAGCGCCACGAACGACGCCGTGTTGATGATCGAGCCCTTGCCCTGTTGGCGCATGTGCGGAATGGCGTACTTGCAGCACAGGTAGACGCTGGTGGTGTTGACCCGCAGCACCCGTTCCCAGGCGTCCAGGCCGGTCTCCAGGATCGAATCGTCGTCCGGCGGCGAGATGCCCGCGTTGTTGAACGCCACGTCCACCCGCCCGTGCCGCCGCGCCACCCCGTCGAACAGGTCCCGCACGGCCGCCTCGTCGGCCACGTCGCAGGCGACGAACTCGCCGCCCACCTCCTGCGCGGCCCGGTCGCCCGCCGCCGCGTCGACGTCGACGCAGACCACCCGCGCCCCCTCGGCGGCGAACCGCCGCGCCGTGGCCAGCCCGATCCCGCTGCCCGCCCCGGTCACCACGGCGACCCGGTCCGCCAGTCGTTGCTGCATGACGTTCACTCCTCGGTGCTGATGAACACGTTCTTGACATCGGTGAAGGCGTGCAGCGCGTCCGGGCCCAGCTCGCGGCCCAGCCCGGAGCGCTTCATCCCGCCGAACGGGGTCCAGTACCGCACCGAGGAGTGCGAGTTGACGCTGAGGTTGCCCGACTCGACCGCCCGGGCCATCCGCAACGCCCGGCCCACGTCCCGGGTCCAGATCGAGCCGGACAGGCCGTACTCGGTGTCGTTGGCCAGCCGGACCGCGTCCGCCTCGTCGTCGAACGGAAGCACCGACACGACCGGGCCGAAGATCTCCTCCCGCCAGTGCCGCTCGGCCGGGGAGTCGGCGAGCAGCACCGTCGGGGCGTACCAGAAGCCGGGGCCGTCGGGGCGGGAGCCGGTGAAGGCCACCCGCGCCCCGTCGACGTACCCGGCGACCCGGTCGCGCTGGGCGGCGGAGATCAGCGGGCCCATCTCGGCGGTCTCCCGCGCCGGGTCCTCCACCCGCAGCGCCCGCACGGCCGGCTCCAACAGCTCCAGGAACCGGTCGTACGCCGGGCGCTGGACCAGGATCCGCGACCGGGCGCAGCAGTCCTGGCCGGCGTTGTCGAAGACCGCGTACGGTGCGGTGGCCGCCGCCCGCTCCAGGTCCGCGTCGGCGAAGACGATGTTCGCGCTCTTGCCGCCCAGCTCCAGGGTGACCCGCTTCACCTGGGCGGCGCAGCCGGCCATGATCCGGGTGCCGACCTCGGTGGACCCGGTGAAGCAGACCTTGCGTACGGCCGGATGGGTGACGAACCGCTCCCCCACCACGTCGCCCCGGCCCGGCAGGACGGTGAACACGCCCTCGGGCAGGCCCGCGTCGCGCCCCAGCTCGGCCAGGCGCAGCGCGGTCAGCGGGGTCAGCTCGGCCGGCTTGAGCACGACCGTGTTGCCGGCGGCCAGCGCCGGGGCGAACCCCCAGGCGGCGATCGGCATCGGGAAGTTCCACGGCACGATCACCCCGACCACGCCGAGCGGCTCGTGGAAGGTGACGTCCAGCCCGCCGGGCACCGGGATCTGCCGGCCGGTCAGCCGCTCCGGCGCGCCCGCGTAGTAGTCGAGCACGTCGCGGACGTTGCCGGCCTCCCAGCGGGCGTTGCCGATGGTGTGCCCGCTGTTGCGCACCTCCAGCAGCGCCAACTCCTCCAGGTGCGCGTCCACCAGGGCGGCGAACCGCCGCAGCACCCGCGCCCGCTCGCCCGGCGCCACCCCCCGCCACCGTTCGAA
>NZ_SMKJ01000144.1:0-16952 GCF_004348615.1 Micromonospora sp. KC207 | reverse complement strand
CCCCATGCGAGCTACAGGGCTACGCCTACGACGCGAGGATCCGGGGTGCCCGGTTGGCCCGCGAATTCTGGAACGACCCCGCCTACGCCGACCGGCTCGAGCAGCAGGCCGCCGAACTCAAGCGACGGTTCAACCAGGACTTCTGGCTCCCTGACCAGGAATACTTCGCCCTGGCCCTCGACGCCGACGGCGAACCCGTCGACGCCCTCGCCTCCAACATGGGTCACCTGCTGTGGAGTGGCATCGTGGAGCCGTCCCGGGCGAAGAAGGTCGTCCAGCACCTGCTCAGTCCACGCATGTTCTCCGGCTGGGGGGTGCGCACCCTCGCCGACACCGAAGCCCGCTACAACCCTGTCGGCTACCACGTCGGCACCGTCTGGCCTTTCGACAACTCCGTCATCGCCTGGGGCCTGCGACGCAGCGGGTTCCGGGAGGAGTCGGCCCGGGTCGCCGAAGCCGTCATTCAGGCCTCGGCCTACTTCCACGGCCGCCTTCCCGAAGCCTTCGCCGGCTACGACCGCGTGTTGACCAACTTTCCGGTCGAGTACCCCACGGCGTGCAGCCCGCAGGGCTGGTCCGCCGGGGCCCCACTGCTGTTTCTCCGCACCATGCTCGGCCTCGAACCGCACGAGAGCCACCTTGCCACCGACCCGGTCCTGCCTCCCTCCGTCAACCGCATCGAGCTGCTGGACATCCCTGGCCGGTGGGGGCGCACCAACGCGTTCGGCCTGCGGTCGGGAACCCACCCACGGCAGCGCGTCCTGCGGTAGACCGGCAACCGAGGTCGATCACGCTGATCGCGTCGGCCGGTCCCTGGACAGCCGCTCGGACTTGGAAGATCTCCTCGGCTGACCGACGACGGCACTGCTTTGCGTGTGTGATGCATTACGTATAGTGACTCTCTTCGCTGCTTTGCGACGTGGGTGTCCGTCTTGTGCTGACATGTTGTAGTCGACCTTTACATCGAACAACTCTCATCTCTACTGTCTGACGCAGCGTCAGGTGTGTGATTACGGGGGGTTGACCGATGGCTGGTTGGCGCACGCCTGCGTACATTTCGCGGGGCCGTTCAGGGCTTGTCCGACGCTGGTTGGCCGGGGTGACAGCGGTCGTTGCCGTGGCCACCGCTATCGGTGTGCCAACCACCCCCGTTGCCGCCGCCGCGCCGGACAGGGGCACATGTGTCGAGGAGCAGCCGGACGGGCAGGCGGCCCGCAAGATGGTGGCGACCTGTGGCCGACGGGTGGAGATCCTTTCGGAGCGTACGGAGTGGTCGCAGACCTTCGCCAACGTCGACGGCTCGCGGACGCTCGAGCAGACGATAGAGCCCACCCGGGTGCGCAAGGGCGGATCCTGGGTGCCGGTGGACACGACGTTGAAGGTGACTGCCGAGGGCATCATGCCCCGGGCGACGGTGCTGCCGATGGTCTTCTCCGCCAAGGGCGGCGACGGCCCGTTCGCCACGCTTCGTGACGGATCCCGTCGCCTGGACGTTTCCTGGCCGGGGAAGCTCCCCGCGCCGGTCGTGAACGGCTCCACGGCCACGTACCAGGATGTCCTGCCGGGCGTGGACCTCCAGGTGACAGCCCAGCCGCTCGGTTTCTCGGAGGTGCTGGTCGTCAAGACCCGCGCCGCCGCCGCGAACCCGAAGTTGGCGACGCTGCGGTTCGGTGTGGAGACGAAGGGCGTCACGGTCGGCCCGTCCTCCGGTGGCGGGCTCGCCGCGCGGGACAGCAAGGGCGGCATCGTCTTCGCCGCCCCCGCTCCCCTGATGTGGGACTCCTCCGAGGCAGGGGCCCCTGCGGGCGGACCGCCGGAGAAGGGCAAGGGACAGGCTGCCGGCCCGTCGCGCAAGCCGACAGCGGCCGAGGCCGGAGCCGCGGGTGCCCGGGTCGATGGCGCCGCGGCGGGCCGGGACAGCGCACCGGAGGGCGCCCGACGGGCCGTGATGCCCGTACGGGTCGACGGCGACACGATGACACTGGTCCCGGACAAGGCGATGCTGGCCGATCAGCGGGTCAAGCTGCCGATCTACATCGACCCGTCGTGGACCGGCGGGATCGCGAGCAACGCGTGGACGTCGGTGTGGAGCAAACACAAGTCGAGCTCGTTCTGGCAGAACTCGTCGGCGTTGACGAACGGGTCGACGTACGGGTCGGCGGGTGCGGGGCGGACGGAGGACTGTTCGGGCTGCTCGGATCACATCATCCGGTCGTTGTTCCGGATGAACACCTCGACGGTGGCCGGCAAGCACATCCTGAGTGCGCAGTTCCGGGTGGAGCAGCGGTGGTCGTGGACGTGCAGCCCGAAATCGAACGCGAAGCTGTGGATGACCGGGGCGATCTCGTCGGGCACGACGTGGAACAACCAGCCGACCTGGTACAGCAGCTACACGTCGCAGGCGGTCGGGAACCGCAAGTACGGTGCCGCGCACGGTTGTCTGGGCACCGGGACGATCGAGTTCAACGTGACGTCGATGGTGGCGAAGGCGGCCGCGAGCAAGTGGTCGAACCTGACTATGGGTCTGCGCGCGGTCGACGAGGGGACGAAGGACCAGTGGAAGCGGTTCAACCACGCCTCGCCGAAGCTGGCGATCACCTTCAACACGGACCCGAACGCGCCGGCTGACCGTAGTTCGGACGGCAAGGGTTGCCTCACCGGCACGTCGCGGCCGTACGTGTTGACCACGACGCCGGCGCTGGCAGCGAAGCAGTCCGACCCGGACGTGTCGCAGCAGTCGTTGACCACCTGGTTCTACTGGTGGCCGGTGGGTGGTTCGCGCAACGAGACGGACAAGATCTCCCAGGCTAACGGCAACCCCGGGCCGGTGGGGCCGACGATCCCGGCGGGCAAGCTGACCGACGGGGCGAGCTACGTGTGGCAGGCCCGGACGTGGGACGGCTCGCACTACAGCGCCTGGTCCGGCACGTGTGAGTTCACGGTCGACGCGACACCGCCGTCGGCGCCGGCGGACGTCGCGTCCACGGACTACACCGATGACGGGGTGGCGCGCGGCGGGGTGGGCGTGGCCGGCACGTTCGCCGTGACCGCGCCCGGCACCCGGCCGTACGAGGTGAAGGAGTACGCCTACAGCCTCGATTCCGGGGTGCTGAGCGCGGCGAAGACCGTGCCGGCTCGGTCCACGGACTACGGGGCGTCGATCACCCTGCCCCCGTTGCACGACGGGGTGAACACGCTGTACGTGTGGTCGAAGGACCACGCGGGGCGGTTCTCCACCCCGGTGACGTACACGTTCAGCGTCAGTGCGGGTTCCGGCCCGGCGGCGCAGTGGACGTTCGAGGAGACCGGTGCCACCGCCACGGATGTCGCCGGCCACGGCAACACCCTGGCCATGGGCTCGGCCAGCCGGGTCGCCGGGCGCTCAGGCGTGGGCACGGCGTTGTCGCTGTCCGGTACTACTGCGGCGACCCTGACGGGCACGCTCAACACCCCGCACCCGGACACCGGTGTCTCCACCCCGGTGCGGACGGACGCGAGTTTCACCGTCGCCGCCTGGGCCAAGCTCAGCTCGACGGCGGGCACCGGCGTGCAGACCGTGGTCAGCACCAGCGGCTCCCGCATGTCCGCGTACCACCTCGGCTACGCCGGCAGCAGCCAGCGCTGGCGGTTCACCATGGCCGCCGCCGACTCGGACAACGCCACGCTCTACAGCGTGCTGTCCGACGCGGCGCCCGCGGCGAACAAGTGGACCCACCTCGCGGGCGTGTACGACGGGTCGACGAAAAAGATGACCTTGTACGTCAACGGCGTGGCCCAGACCGCCACGACCACCGTCACGGGTGGCTTCAACGCCACCGCCGAGGTGGCGGTCGGCAAGCGCAGGTGGAACGGCGCGTACGACAGCTACCTCACCGGGGCCGTCGACGACGTGCGGTTCTACAACTTCATCGAGACGCCGGCCAATTTGGCGTCGCTGGCCGTGCCGCTGCCCCCGACGATCACCTTCCCGAACGGGACCGATGCCCTCGCAGGTGGTCAACTGACTGTCAGGTTCGACGCCGGCGGCGACACGAACGTCACGCAGTTCAAGTACAGCCTCGATGAGCCCGACCTCGACAACACGGTGAACGCCACCGTCGCGGGCGGCACGGCGACCGTCACGATCAACGCGGGCAGCGTCACCGGTGGGCGGCGCGTCTACGCGGTCGCAGTGGACGACGGCAACCGGGCCAGCGACACAAGCTATGGCCTGTTCACGGCGGCACCCCCAGCGAGCCTCTCCGGCACCGTGTGGAACCCCGACTACCTGCCGCAGGCCGGGGCGGTCGTCCAGCTGCAACCTGGCGGCTACCAGGCCACCTCCGGCGCCGACGGCAGCTACGCCCTGACCAACTTCCCGACCGGCTCGTACACCATCACCGCTACTCTCGGAGGCCGTTGCGGCTTGGCGGCCAGTCAGCCGATGCAGATCGACGGCCAAGGCCTAACGCGCGACATCTACCTCGAGCCGATCAGCGACGATCTGGGGACGATCTGCACCGAGCAGACTACGGCCTTCACCACTGCGGCCACAGTTCTGCCGCTGACGGGTGACGATGCCGTTGCCACCGTACAACTGCCGTTCGCGTTTCCGTTCTACGGTGGGGCGTACCGCAGTGCGTGGGTGGACACCAACGGTCTGTTGTCGTTCACCGACCCGGGTGGTTCGCATCCGTACACCGGGGGTGGGCAGTTGCCGGCGCCGGCGGACCCGAACGCCCTCGTCGCTGCGTTCTGGGATGACCTGGTGGTCGACGGGTCGGCGAGTGTGCGGACCGCGACCACCGGCACCGGCAGCGGTCAGCGGTTCGTCGTCGAGTGGCGCAACGTGCACCGTAAGGGCGACACCAGTGCGCGGCTGTCGTTCGAGGCGGTGCTCGCGCCGGACGGCACGGTGACCACGAACTACAACCAGCTGGACAACGCGGCGGAGAAGGGCGACAACGCGATCGTCGGAATCGAGGCGGACGCCGGTGCCGACGGGCTGACGTACTCCGCCGGGGAACCGGTGTTGGCGGATGGTCAGGCAATCACGTTCGTCCGCCCGGACGTCGCCGGCGGGCTGGAGGTGCACAATCTGTCCGGCACGCTGACCGACGCGGCCGGCAACCCGGTCAGCGGTGCGACCGTGTCGTTGGACCCGGGTGGTCTGACCGCGACCACGAACGGCAGCGGGACGTACAGTTTCACCGGCTTGGTCGCCGACAGCTACGGGGTCTCGGCGAAGCTCGCCGGCCGGTGCGGTGTGGTCGCGCGTAGCCAGGTGGAGCTGTCTGCCGACATCGTGCGTGACCTGCAGTGGGGTCCGGACTACGGCGGCCTCGGCTACGCCTGCGCCACCGGGGCGTCGGCGTTCGTGGCGGCGGCGAACGTGCTCGCACTGACCGGCGACGACGCCGTCACGACGGTCACCCTGCCCTTCCCGGTGCGGTTCCACGGCCAGTCGTACACGTCGGGTCGGGTGCACACCAACGGCCTGGTCAGCTTCGGTGCCGCGTCCGGTGAGCCGGACACCTGGGCCAACCCGACGATGCCGACCGCGACCGCCCCGAACGCGATCGTGGCCCCGTTCTGGGACGACTTCGAGGTCGACGCCTCGGCCAGCGTCCGCACCCAGACGTTCGGTACCGCCCCGAACCGGTCGTATGTGGTGGAGTGGCGCAACGTCGGGTTCCGGCCGACCAACGCCGAACGGCTGACCTTCGAGGTTGTCTTCCACGAGGACGGGCGGATCGCCTTCCACTACGGTGCCATGTCCACCCCGACCCAGACGGGCGCGGGCGCGACCGTCGGGCTGGAGAACGCCTCCGGGACGGTGGCGGCGTTGTACTCCTTCCACGAGGCGGCGCTGACCGCCAACAGTTCCATCACCTACACCCCGGCTGCGGCCGGCACCGTCACGGGCGTGCTCACCACCGCGGTCACCGGCGGCCCGTACGCGCAGGCGACGGTGACCCTGAACCCGGGCAACCGGAGCACCACCACGGGCGCGGACGGCAGCTACCAGTTCACCGCCGTACCGGTCGGGGAGTACACCCTGGCCGCGTCGACCGGCGACAACCGGTGTACCGGCCAGTACGCGAAGGAGGTCGTCAACCATCCGGGCGGGATCTCGGATGTGGATCTGTCGGTGATGGTCGACGGCGACGAGTTCGGCTACAAGTGCACCACCGGCGCGCAGGCGTTCATCCCCGGCGACGTGGTCGAGGGATGGAGTGGCGACGAGACGGTGTGGCAGAAGAACCCGCCGTTCCCGGTCAAACTCTACGGCGAGTCGTACACGTCGGCATGGATCAGCGCCAACGGGCTGATCACCTTCAAGGACCCGGCCTACGTCGGCTGGATCGGCTCCGCGCCGGGCACCATCCCGTCACCGGCGGCCGAGGGCTCACCCAACGCGGCCGTCTACGCCATGTGGGACGACTGGGTGGTCGACTCCCAGGCGAAGATCGCCACGAAGATCAGCGGCACCGCCCCCAACCGGCAATGGGTCGTGGAGTGGCGCAACGTCCACCTCTACGGCGACACGTCCACCCGGACCACCTTCGAGGTGATCTTCAACGAGGGCGGTGACATCACCCTCGCCTACACCGGCATCGACCCGGCCAAGCCGATCGAACGCGGCGGCGAGGCCACCGTCGGCATCGAGAACGCCGACGGGTCCATCGCCTTCCAGTACCTGCACCGGCAGACCTGGCTGGCCACCGGGCAGGGCGTCACCTTCAAACCCAACCCGCCGGGCCAGGGCAGCGTCGCCGGCACCGTCACCTGCCAGGGCACCCCGATCGCCGGCGCGACCGTCACGGCCGCCGACAAGACCGCCACCACCGCGGCGGACGGCACCTACCAGGTCACCAACGTGCCGGCCGGCTCGTGGGCCGCGATCGCCACCGTGACCGCCGGCGCCTGCAAGGGTTCCGATGTGCAACAGGTGGTCGTCGGCACCAACACCCAGGCCACCGCCGACTACCCTCTCGGGGCCACCACCACCGGGGGTGGGTACACCCTCACCGAACAGGCCATCGCCTACACCTCCGCCAACACCACCGTCCTCGCCCTGACCGGGGACGACGCCTACACCTCGGTCACCCTGCCCTTCCCGGTGACCCTCTACGGGCAGGCGTACACCACCGGCTGGGTGGACACCAACGGCCTGGTCAGCTTCGTCAACCCCGGCGAGCCGTCCCCGGACGCTTGGCCCATCCCCTCACCCGACAGTCCCGAGGAGCCCAACGCCGCGCTCTACCCCTTCTGGCACGACTGGGTCGTCGACACCAACGCCAGCGTCCGCACCACTACCCGGGGCACCGCCCCCAACCGGCAGTACGTCATCGAATGGCGCAACGTCCACTCCTACGAAGACCCCCTCACCCGCATCACCTTCCAGGCCATCCTCGACGAAGCCGGCGGCTACAGCTTCACCTACACCGACAACGGCGGCACCTTCCTCGAACGCGGCGGCGGCGCCACCATCGGCATCGAAAACGCCAACGGCACCGCCGCCGTCCAATACACCCACCGCCAACCCGTCCTCCGCCCCGGCCTGGGACTGAGATTCGACCCACCCACGCCCTGACCCCGCCTCGACCGCGCCCAGCCGCTGAATCTCGGATCCTCCGGAGGCCCTCGGTGATGTCCAACCCGCCCGCCGTCCCCGCTCTCTCGCCGATGCGGCGGGCCCGCCGTCGTACGGTGCGCCGCTCCGGTGTGGCAGTGAGTGTCGCCGTCGTCATGCTGGCCAACCTGATGGGGGTTCCAGCCCCGGCTGCGGAGGCCGCTGGGCACACCAGGGCAGCAGCCAAATCGGTGTCGACGGTGCCCGTGAGTGCGGTCAAGACCCGACCGGACGATCAGACCAAACATCCCCGGCTGGCGAGTGCCAAGCCGGCACCGGTGTGGCCGGCGGCGGGCGCGGCCGTGGTCGACCTGACGTCCGCGCAGCCGGGCAAGCCGGTCCGCGCGGGCGGTTCGCCGGTACGGATTACGCGCACGTCTGGGACGGGTCGCTCGTTGGCGGCTGATCCGCAGCGGGTGCGGGTGGAGGTCCTGGACCGGGCCGCGACACATCGCGCTCAGGTACGGGGGGTGTTGCTGTCGATCGGCCGCGCGGACGGGGAGTTTGGTGCCGGTCGGGTCGACCTCACGGTGGACTACCGCTCCTTCGCCACCGGATACGGGGCGGACTGGGCGAGTCGGTTGCGGTTGGTGTCACTGCCGGAGTGCGCGCTGCGTACGCCGGAGAAGAGGCAGTGCGCGGGTACGCCGCTGCCGTCCCGCAACGATCTCGCTGCCCGTACGGTGACCGCGACCGTGCCGGTGAGTGCGGCCACCAGCCTGGTTGCGGTGACGGCTGCCCCGTCCGGTCCCGCCGGGGACTATTCGGCCACGCCGCTGCAACCGTCGTCGACGTGGTCGGCGGGCGGCAATTCGGGTGCCTTCACGTGGTCCTACCCGATGCGGGTGCCCCCGGCGCCGGGCGGACCCGCACCGCAGCTGGAACTGGCCTACTCGTCCCAGTCGGTCGACGGCCGACACGCGGCGTCGAACAACCAGCCGTCGTGGGTGGGTGAGGGCTTCGAGGCGTGGCCCGGGGGCCACGTCGAGCGGCGCTATCGGGCCTGTGCCGAGGACATGGACGGTTCGGCGAACAACGACCTGGAAACCGGTGACCGGTGCTGGGAGACCGACAACGCCACGCTGTCGCTGAACGGCCACTCCGGTGAGCTGATTTACAACTCGTCGGAGGGCCGCTGGCACCTGCGCAACGACGACGGATCCCGAATCGAGCGCAGGATTGGGGCTGCCAACGGGGACAACGACGGCGAATACTGGGTGGTCACCACCACCGACGGCATGCAGTACTGGTTCGGTGTCCAGCGTCTGCCGGGCTGGACGTCGGGCGATCCGGTGACCAACTCGACATGGACCATGCCGGTGTTCGGCAACGACCCGGGGGAACCGTGCCACGCCGCCGCGTACGCCGACTCCGACTGTGCCCAGGCGTGGCGATGGAACCTGGACTACGTCGTGGATCTGCACGGAAACTCGGCTTCGTACTGGTACGTCAAGGAGACGAACAAGTATGGCCGTAACCGGGATGCGGACGACGACGCCAGCTACGACCGGGGTGGCTGGCTGGACCGGATCGACTACGGCACCCGGCGAAACAGCGGCGTCGAGTCGGCGCTCGGCTCGCCGGCTCCGCTGCGGGTCGACTTCGCAGTCGCCGACCGGTGCCTGAGCGGCTGCGCCACACACGACGAGACCCACTGGCCGGACACGCCGTGGGACAGCGCGTGCACCGGCAGCTCCTGCGGGGACAATTTCGCGCCGACGTTCTGGACGACCAAGCGGCTCGCCTCCATCACCACGCAGGTGCGCGACGGCAGTGGCTACCGCGACGTCGAGCGGTGGACCCTCACGCACACCTTCCCCGATCCCGGCGACGGCACCCGCGCCGGGCTGTGGCTCGACCGGATCTCCCACACCGGCCTGGTGGGTGCCACCACCACCGTGCCGGATATCGAGTTCACCTCGGTCCAGCTGTCCAACCGGGTCGACACGGGGGACTTCGCCGCGGCGATGAACTGGATGCGGATCACGAAGATCCGCACCGAGTCGGGCGGTACCACGAGTGTCACCTACTCGGCGCCGGACTGCGTCGCCGGGCAGACGCCCACGCCGCACACGAACACCCGCCGCTGCTATCCGGTGATCTGGACTCCGGAGGGCTACCAGAACCCGGTGACGGACTGGTTCCACAAGTACGTGGTCACCACGATCTTCGAGAACAACAACACCGGTGGGGTTGTCCCACAGGGCAGCCCGCGCGTCGCCTACTCGTACAGCTACCTCGACGGTGCGGCGTGGCACTACAACGACGACGACGGGATCATCGACAGCAAGCACAAGACCTGGTCGGACTTTCGCGGTTACGGCCGGGTCGGGGTAACCGTCGGCGACCCCGGCGAACAGACCTACGCCGAGACCCGCTACTTCCGGGGCATGAACGGCGACCGGGCGACGCCGACGGGCGGCACCAGGTCGGTCACCGTCGACGGGATCGCCGACGAGGACTGGTATGCCGGCACGATCCGGGAGTCCAAGACGTTCAACGGGCCGGGTGGCCTGGTGGTGTCCCGGGGGACCAGCGATCCGTGGGCGTCCGCGGCGACCGCCACCCGGACGATCAACGGGGACACCGTCACCGCTCGGTTCACCAGGGTCGGCACGACCCGCAGCTACACGGCGCTGGACGCGGGTCGTGGTGAGCGGGTAACCAGGACGACCACCAGCTTCGACGCGTACGGGATGCCCGTCAGCGTGGACGACTTCGGTGACGACAACGTCGCCGGCGACGAGCAGTGCGCCAAGACGGACTACACGCCGCGTAACACCAGCATCTGGTTGATGGACCGGGTCCACCGGGTGCAGAGCTATGCGGTGAGGTGCGCCGATGCCGCCACCCCCACCTCGCTGAGTGAGGGTGACATCATCGGCGAGACCCGGACCTCGTACGACGGCAACGCGTTCGAGGCGACACCCACCAGGGGCCTGACCACCCGTACCGAGGAGATGGCGGCCTGGAACGCGGGCGCGCCGACCTTCACCACCGTCGCTCAGTCCGGGTACGACACGCAGGGCCGGGTCGTCTCCTCGCGCAACGCGATGAACTACGAGACGAAGACCGCGTACACCCCGGCCAGCGGCGGCCCGGTCACGGCGACGACCGTGACCAACCCCCTGCTGCATGTCGCGACCACGACGCTTGAGCCGGCCTGGGGCACGGCGACGGCGACGGTCGACGCGAACGGCAAACGCACCGACCTGTCCCACGACGGGCTTGGCCGGCTCACCTCCGTGTGGCTGCCGGGCCGGACGAAGGGTACCGACAGCGCCGACATGACCTTCGCCTACCAGGTCCGCAACGACGCCGCCACCGTCGTCACGACCGCCAGGCTGAACGCGCAGGGCAACTACGTCACCACCTACGCCTTCTACGACGGCCTGTTGCGGCCCCGGCAGACCCAGGCGCCGTCGCCGTCCGGCGGTCGTCTGCTTACCGACACGTTCTACGACACCGCCGGGCGGCAGGTGAAGACGTTCGACCCGTACCATGCCGCCGGCGCGCCGGGCACCACGCTGATGACCGCGACGGAGCAGGCCTTCGTGCCCACCCAGAGCAGGACCATCTACGACGGCATCGGCCGCGCCACCGCATCGATCTTCCAGCCCTACGACACGGAGCGCTGGCGGACCAGCACCTACTACGCCGGCGACCGGACCGACGTCACACCACCGGCTGGCGGCACCGCCACCTCGACCGTCACCGACGCCCGAGGCCGCACCGTCCAGCTACGCCAGTACCACGGGGCGACGCCGACCCCGGGAACCGCCGGCAGTTGGGACACCAGCACCTACACCTACAACCGCAAGGGCCAACTGGTGGCCTTCGCCGACCCGGCAGGCAACGACTGGACCCACACCTACGACATCCGGGGCCGGCAGACGACGACCGACGACCCCGACAAGGGCGTCACCACCTTCACCTACGACAACGCCGGCCGCGTCACCGCCACCGAAGACGCCCGCGGTCAGAAACTCGCCTACCGGCTCGACCCGCTCGACCGTAAGCGGGAGGTCTACGAGGGCCAGATCGGCGGCACCCTGCGGGCCCAGTGGGGGTACGACACCATCGCCAAGGGTCAGCTCACATTCAGCACCCGATTCATCGGCGGCGCCATGTACCAGGTGAAGGTCACCGGTTACACGGACCTCTACCAGCCGACCGGTACTCAGGTCCTCATTCCCACGTCCGAAACCGGGCTCGGCGGCACCTACAACTCCTTCAACGGCTGGAACCGCGACGGCTCGCTGGCCTCGACCAGTCTTCCGTCCACCAACAGCGACCTGCCCAGCGAGACCCTCCAGTACGGCTACAGCGACCTCGGCCTGCCCACCACCCTGAACACGATCTACGGGGGGTCGAGCAACCTGTCCTACGTCGAAGGCACCGACTACAATGCCCTCGGCCAGGCCAGCCAGTACCACCTGTACACCGGCAGCGGAGGACGCGTCCAGCAGGCGTTCACCCGGGAGTTGGAGACCGGCCGGCTCACCGGAATCCGCACCGACCGAAACTCGGCCGCCCCGTACATCCTCGCCGATGTCCGCTACACCTACGACGCGGCCGGCAACATCGTCAAGACCCAGGATGTTACGCCGGCCCCGACCGACGACACCCAGTGCTTCGGCTACGACTATCTCCGCCGGCTCACCCAGGCATGGACCCCCACCACTGGGGACTGCGCCACCACGCCGACCGTCGCCGCCCTCGGTGGCCCGGCCCCCTATTGGCACAGCTGGACCTTCGACACCGTCGGCAACCGGCAGACCCAGACCGAACACACCAGCGCCGGGAATGCCACCACCATCTACACCTATCCCGCCGCAGGCAGCCCGAAGCCGCACGCCCTCACCGCCACCAGCGGCGCGCACACTGGCTCCTACACCTACGACCAGACCGGCAACACCCTCACCCGCCCCACCAACTCCTCGGGAGTCCAGACCCTGACCTGGGACGCTGAAGGTCATCTGGACACCTCCACGGACACCACCGGGACGACCAGGTACATCTACGATGCCGACGGCAACCGGCTGATCCGCCGCGATCCCACCGGCTCCACCCTCTACCTGCCCGGCCAGGAACTCCGCTACACCACTGCCACCGGTGCCACCACCTGCACCCGTTACTACTCCCACGCGGGCGCCACGATCGCCTCCCGCACTGCCACCGGGCTGAACTGGCTGTCCAGCGACCACCACGGCACCGCCCAAGTCAGCGTGGCCGCCATATCACAGCAGGCGACCATCCGCCGGCAACTGCCCTACGGCCAAGACCGCGGGGCCGGCGTGAGTTGGCCCAACGACAAGGGCTTCGTCGGCGGCACCCTCGACAACACCGGGCTGACCCACCTCGGCGCCCGCGAATACGACCCCACCACCGGCCGATTCATCAGCGTCGACCCAATCCAGGACCTGGCTGATCCCCAGCAGTGGCACGGCTACGCCTACTCCCACAACAACCCGACGACGTTCAGCGATCCCAGCGGCCTTATCGACGAGGATTGCGCGAAGGTCGCGGGTGGCTGCTCCGAATATCAGCCAGGTAATGAGCAGGCAAATCGGAGAAGCAAACAGAAGAACAGTTGCTGGCCGGTCAGGTGCTCCAGCACGATGAAGCAGAACGATCCGAGGACGCTCGGCCACGTCATCCTGGTCCCTGAGGCCATCGACATCGACCGGTTCACCCAACTCTGGAACGACTCCCTGGGTGACGTCATCGGCGCGGCCAAGGGGTGGGACCCAGGTCAGGTGATGCATCAGGAATTCAACCTGGCGATGCAGGTGTGCGGGGTCATCGACGACGCGGCCTGCCGCAAGTGGATACAGGATGTGCTGTGGCCCGGCTACTGGGCCACCATGGAGCCGCTGCCGGACGAGGATGGCCTTGCGCTGCCAGTGGGCATGACGTCGCTGGGGCGTGCGGTTCTGCCGCCCGGTGCCGAGTTGCCGACGCAGAGAGGTGTCACGCCGGCATGGCAGGAATCCGGATTCTGCAGTTTTGCCGGGGACACGGACGTCCTCCTGGCAGACGGGACCACCAAGCCGATCAAGGAAATCAAGGTCGGTGACGAGGTCCTGGCGACTGATCCGGTGACGGGTGAGCAGGGCCCACGAGTCGTCACCCACCTGTGGATCCATGAAGACGAACTCGTCGCACTGTCCGTCGACGGCGCCGATCTCACCACTACGGAGGATCACCCCTTCTGGAACGCCAGTGACCGTCAGTGGCAGCCGGCAGCCGACCTCGACCAGGGTGATCTGCTGAGGACGCCCACTGGCACCGGGGCGCTGGTCGACAGGCCTGTGGACGGGTTGCCGAGGCGCGGCACTGCCTACAACCTCAGCGTCGACGGCCTCCACACGTACTATGTGATAGCCGGTCAAACGCCGGTGCTGGTACACAATACGGGTTGTGATTTTGATCTAGAGGGAATTCAGCACGCGAAGGGCCGGCATCTCAAGAATGGAAAAGACTGGGATCCTAATGCCGGATACTTTGGCACTGCTGAGGATTTTGGAGACCTGGCCCGCGGTTCGGCTGGCCAAATTGGGATCAGGCAGGAGAACGGAAATATCAAATACGTCATCAATGCTGGGCGTGTTGTCGGCATAGATAAGGGCAAGGAAACGACTTTCTATACTGTTATCCGTGATCCATACGGCGGTGATTTGGTTACGATGTTCCCGGGTCGGGGGTAGAAGATGGGCACGTCAGTGGCGCTAAAAGACCAGCTGGGACGGGTTGTTTTGGTTGCCGAGCGTCCATATCCACGCTTGGTGAGTTGGACCGACAGGGTTGAGTTTCCGATGCTTGGTCATGTCGATCCGTATGGCAACACGATATATAACCGTGGACAGATGGAGAGTTTGATCATGGAGCTAGACAAGCTCCAGGCCGTTAGGCCAGAGGTGTTTCTTAATGATGGCGGTTTTGTTCAGGATTTGCGTGATCTCTGCCTGGCCGGCATTCGGAAGCCGCATCGCTATTTGTGGTTTGTTGGCGACTGAGTCGGCAGCCGCCATCGGTTAGTTGACAGGGTGAGGCAACGCGAAAGGGGGCACCGGGCGCAGGCCCGGTGCCCCTTCGGCGTACCGCGTGGGTCAGCTCGGGTCGATGAAGATGTTGTAGTACGCCGGGCCGGAGACGACCCCCGACGCCGTGCGGCTGCGTACGGTCAGGCTGTGGCCGTACGGCGAGTCCGCCGCCCAGCTCACCCGGGCCGTGCCGTCCGCGCCCGCCGCCACCGTGGCCTCCGCGCCGTCGTCGAACGCGTAGACGAACTCCGTGGTGCCCGGCAACTGGGCGGTGAACACGAACTCGCCGGTCTGCCCGACCACGGCGCCGCCCTGCCAGCCGAACACCTCGGAGGTGACCAGCGGGCTCTGCGGGTCGACCCGGAACGAGTAGTACTGCGCGTCCGTGGTCACCCCGGCGGCCGTCCGCGCCCGCACCCGCACCTCCACCCAGCCGCCGTACTCGTTGTCGTACGCCGGCGGGGTCCAGTCGACGCTGGCGGTGCCGTCCGGGCTCGCCGCCACGGTCCGCTCCGGCTCGCCCCGGAACTGGTAGACGTACGAGGTGACGCCGGTGACCGAGGAGTGCGGGGCGAAGGTGAAGGTGCCCGGCACGCCCGGCCCGCCGCCGGTCGTGTTGCGCGGGTACACCTCGGAGGCCACGGACGGCGCGACCGAGGCGGGGTAGAACGCCAGGCCGACCGGCTCGGACTCCACCCCGGCGCTGGTCCGGCTGAACACCTCGATCGTGTGGTACCCGGCGTCAGCAGGCGTGTACGAGACGGTCGCGCTGCCGTCCGCGCCCGCCCGGACGGTCCGCTGGTCGCCGTAGTCGAACGCGTAGACGTACTCGGTGACGTCGGCCATCGCCGGGGTGAAGGTGAAGCTGCCCTCGGTGCCGGCCGGCGCGCCCGGCGTCCCGTCGAACGGCCAGTCCGGGGAGGTGACGTACGGCGCGGTGCGCACGGAGAACGCGTAACCGGCGTCGCCGGAGAGGACGCCGTCGCGGGTGCGGCTGCGCACGTGCAGCGTGTTGCGCGCCACCGTCGGGGTGACCGTCACCGTGGCCGCCCCGGCGGAGTCCGCCGCCACGGTCCGTTCGGTGCCGTCGTTGAGCGACCAGACGTACTCCACCACGTCCGTCATGTTCGGCGCGAAGGTGAACTCGCGCGGCTGCCCGAGCCAGCCGTCGGGGTTGCCGTCGGTGACCGTCGGCGCGGTGTTGCGCACCCAGAACTCGTACCGGGTCTGCGGCGAGCGGTTGCCCGTGCGGTCCACGGCCTGCACGTTGAGCCAGTCCGGGCCGTACTCGTCGGGGGCGTAGCTGACCGTCGCGGTGCCGCCGGGGCCGGCGGCGACGTACATGGTGAGGCCGGAGCGGCCGTACCAGAATCCGGCGACGTCGTCGGCGGCGCTGGTGAAGGTGAAGTCACCGGCGATCCCCGGGCCGCCGTGGCCGGGGTAGCTCCTGTCGGACGGGTAGTCGGTAGAGACAACCGTGGGCGCGGGTGGGCGGGTCGTGTCGACGGTGAAGCGGCACTCCGGCGACCAGCCGGAACTGGCGTGCTCGTCGGCGGCACGGACCGCGAAGGCGTACGTGCCGCCGTCGACCAGCAGGCCGCCGGGCACCGTGTACTGGATCGTGGCCGGGGCGTACCAGGCGGAGGAGGTCCACTCGGTGCGCTCGGCGGGGCGGTCGACCGGCCACCAGGCGAAGGTGGCCCGCACCTGGTCCCCGGCGTATGGCTCCAGCTTGTCCGGGTCGATCACCTCGGCGGAGAGGACCGGGGTGGTGGTGCCGATCAGCCGACCGTCGGCGCAGGCCAGGCCCGCGACGCTCAGCTTGCCCGGCACATCGGGAGCCGCGTTCGCCTCCAGCGAGACGCCCGGCTTCTTCATCCGCCGCCCGAAGTGCTTGTACTTCTCGTGGCTGCCGGCGATCCGGGCCATCAGGGTGAGCGAGTCGCGCCCGTCGGCGACGGCCTGCCGGAACACCTCGGTGACGTCCAGCTCCAGGTAGCCGGCCGGGCAGGGCGCGGTGGGGCCGACGTCGCCGACCTTCTCGCGTACGGCGGGCGCGGTGTTCCAGGTGGGCGCGGCGGCCGGGGTGTCGGTGCGCCACAGCTCCAGCTCGCGCGGCTTCGTGCAGTCGGCGACCGAGGACTCCCCGGTGACGACCTGGGCGACGGTGACCTCCTTGCCCCGGTACGGGGTGAGGTCGAAGGTGAAGTAGGCCCGCGAGGTGTGCTTCACCCCGTCGGCCTCCCACGCGCCGACGGGCACGTCGGCGGCGGTGGTGGGGAAGGCGAGGG
>NZ_SMKJ01000143.1:0-17004 GCF_004348615.1 Micromonospora sp. KC207 | reverse complement strand
GATGCGTGGGCAGGGTGTGGGCCGGTTCGTGGAGATCGGCCCGGATGCCACGTTGAGTGGGTTGGTGGCGCAGTGTCTCGATGACACGCCGGTGGTGGTGGCGAGCCTGCGCAAGGACCGCGACGAGCCGGACGCCGTACTGGAGGCCCTCGCCCAGGTGCACGTCAGCGGCGCCACCCCGGACTGGGCGGCGGTGTACCGGTCGCTCGGCCCGGCCCACCGGTGCGAGCTGCCCACCTACCCGTTCCAGCGGAAGCGCTACTGGTACGGGCACACCGCGACCACCGGAATCGACGCGCACCCGCTGCTCGGCGCGGCGGTCGAGCTCGCCGACGCCGGTGGCTTGCTGTTCACCGGCCGGCTCGGTACAGACACCCAGCCGTGGCTGGCCGACCACGTGATCGGTGGGGCGACGCTGTTCCCCGGTACCGGCTTCGTGGAGCTGGCGCTGCACGCCGGCGCCCGGGCCGGCTGCCCCGGGGTGGACGAGCTGACCATCGAGATCCCCCTCGTCCTGCCCGCCGAGGGCGGCGTCCAGCTCCAGTGCGCGGTGACCGCGCCGGACGAGGCCGGGCTGCGGCGGATCACCGTCCACACGCGACCTGAGGGTGGCTCCGCCGACCTGCCCTGGACCCGGCACGCCACCGGGACGCTGGCCCCCGACCGCGGGGCGGCCGGCGGCACCGAACTGGCCGCCTGGCCACCACCCGACGCCGCCGAGCTGCCACTGGACGGGATGTACCCGGAGTTCGCCGCCGCCGGCATCGACTACGGCCCAGCCTTCCGTGGCCTGCGTCGCGCCTGGCGCCGAGGCGACCAGGTGTTCGCCGAAGTGAGCCTGCCCGAGTCGGCGGACTTTGAAGTGGACCGTTACCAGTCGCACCCGGCCGCGCTGGACGCCGCCCTCCAGGTGATCGGGCGCAGCGGGCTGGCCGGTGCCGAGCCGGCTCTGCCGTTCTCCTGGTCCCGGTTGCGGCTGCACGCGGTCGGCGGAACGAGCCTGCGGGTACGCGTCACGCCGGCCGGCACCGGGGCGGTGTCCCTGCACGTCGCGGATTCCACGGGGCAGCCGGTCGTCACCGTCGACTCGCTCATCCTGCGCCCGATGTCCCAGGCGCCGGTACCCCCGACCGCTGCCGCCCGGGCCACGGACACCCTGCGCCGGCTGGAGTGGCGTCCGCTCACGGTGCACAGTGCCGACCTGACCAGCCGGTGGACCGTACTCGGCCCGGACCGGTGGGGCTTGGCCAAACCGCTCAGTGCCCCGGTGGTCTCCGACCTGGACGCGGCGGCCGACGCCGACGTGCTGGTGCTCGCGGCCGGTGGCCCGGGCACCGACGTGTACGCCGAGACGGCCCGGCTCCTCGATCTGCTGCGTGCCTGGCTGACCGACTCCCGGTTCGCCGCCGCCCGGCTGGTTGTGGCGACCAGCGGCGCGGTCAGCGGCACCGGCGTCGAAGCGGTGGACGCGCCTTTTGCCGCCGGCGTCCCGGACCTGGCTGGCGCCGCCGTGGCCGGGCTGGTCCGCGCCGCACAGGCCGAGCACCCGGACCGGATCGCGCTGGTGGACCTGGACACGGCCGCGGCGTCCGGGCACCTGGTCCAGGCCGCGCTGCGCTCCGGCGAGCCGCAGGCCGCGCTGCGCCGGGGCGAGCTCTGGGTGCCACGGCTGGCTCCGGTGAGCCCGCCCGCCGGGGACGGCAAACCGGTCTGGACCACCACCGGCACCGTCCTGATCAGCGGGGCGACCGGCGCGCTGGGCGGGGTGGTTGCCCGCCACCTGGTCGCCCGGCACGGGGTCCGGCACCTGCTGCTGGCCAGCCGGCGGGGTCCGGACGCCGCAGGGGTGGCCGCCCTCACCGGCGAGCTGGCCGACCTGGGCGCGGTGACCGTGGACGTGGTCGCCGTCGATCTGGCCGATCGCGACGCGGTGGCGGCGCTGCTCGCCACCGTCCCGGACGACCGGCCGCTGCGCGGGATGGTGCACGCCGCCGGGGTGCTCGACGACGGGCTGGTCACCACGCTGACCGCGGAGCGGCTTGGCGCGGTCCTGCGGCCCAAGGTGGACGGCGCATGGCACCTGCACGAGCTGACCGCGGACCTGGACCTGTCCGCGTTCGTCCTGTTCTCCTCGGCGGCCGGCATGCTGGGCGGCCCCGGGCAGGGCGCCTACGCGGCGGCCAACGCGTTCCTGGACGCCCTCGCCGCGCACCGTCGGGCGGCCGGGCTGGCCGGGCTCTCCCTCGCCTGGGGACTGTGGGCGACCGGCGAGGCCGGGATGGGTGCGGGGCTGAGCGAGATCGACACCCAGCGGCTGGCCGCGGCCGGCATCGCGGCGCTGCCCACCGAGGTCGGGCTCGGTCTGCTCGACGCGGCCACCGGTCTGGCCGATCCGGTGTTGCTGGCCGCCCGGCTGGCGCCGCCCGCCGGCGACACGGCGGACCTGCCGCCGCTGCTGCGCGACCTGGCCGGCCCGCAGACCCGTCGGGCCGTCGCGGCGGCGCCGGTCGAGGCCGGGTCGCTGCGCGAGCGGCTCGCCGGGATGCCGCCGCACAAGCGGGCACCGGCCCTGCTCGATCTGGTCCGCAGCCAGGTGGCGGCGCTGCTCGGATACCCCGACTCGGCCGACATCCCGGTCGAACGCGCCTTCCTCGACCTGGGTTTCGACTCCCTGGCCGCGGTCGGAATGCGCAACAAACTCACCCTGCTCACCGGGCTGAACCTGTCGGCCAGCCTGGTCTTCGACTACCCGAATCCGCGGGCCCTGGCCGAGCATCTCGGCGCGCAGCTACTGCCGGAGCCCGAACCGGCCGTCGAGGCGGTCGACCCCGTCGACGTACGGCAGATGCTGGCGTCGATTCCGCTGGACCGGCTGCGCGACGCCGGCCTGCTGGACAGCCTCCTCAAACTGGCCGGCGCCCCGGCGGCACCACACCACCCGACGACCACGTCGATAGATGACATGGACAGCGAAGAGCTGATCAACCTGGCGATCGGCGAGCATGCCGATCGTGGTTGAGCAGTCCATCCCAGCAGCAGCCAAGCCACAGAGAGGGCTGAACCGAATGGACACCACGTTCGCGATCGAGACGAGCGGGCTACGCAAGTCGTACGGCGACGTACGCGGGCTGCAGGGCGTGGACCTGAGAGTCGAACGGGGCACGATGCTCGCCCTGCTCGGCCCGAACGGTGCGGGCAAGACCACGTTGATCCGCATCCTGACCACGCTGCTGAACCCGGATGACGGGGTGGCGATGATCGAGGGGCACCAGGTGGTCCGCGACGCCGCCCGGGTCCGCGAGGTGATCGGGCTGACCAGCCAGGACGCCTCCATCGACGGCGTGCTCACCGGTCGGGAGAACCTGGTCATGATGGGGCGGCTGTTCCACCTCGGCCGGTCCGCGGCCCGGCAGCGCGCCGCCGAACTACTCAGCGAGTTCGATCTGGTGGAAGCCGCGGAGCGGCAGGTCCGGTACTACTCCGGCGGCATGCGACGCCGGCTCGACCTGGCGGTCAGCCTGGTCACCGCGCCGCCGGTGCTGTTGCTCGACGAACCCACCACCGGGCTGGACCCGCGCAGTCGGCAGGCGCTGTGGGAAACCATCAAGAAGCTGTTGGCGGCCGGCACCACCATCCTGCTGACCACGCAGAACCTGGAGGAGGCCGACCAGTTGGCCGACCGGATCACGTTGATCGACGAGGGTCGCATCGTCGCGGAGGGCACCGCGGACGAGCTCAAGCGCCAGGTCGGCACCGAGCGGCTGGAGCTTGGCTTCGCCACCGAGCGCGACGCCCAGCGGGCCCAGGATGTGATCGGTGGGGTACGCCTGGCCGGGACCAGCATCAGCATCCCGGTCGAGGACGCCGGCGAGGTCCGCCGGCTGCTCAACAAGGTCGGTGACGCCGGCCTCGACGTGCAGGGCCTGGCCATGCGCCGGCCCACGCTCGACGACGTGTTCCTCACCCTGACCGGCCACAACGCGGGAGAAGTTCAATGACCCAGACCATGTCGCACGGGCTGACCCGGATCGAACCGCTGCAACGCCCGGCTTTCGTCTTGGCGCTGAGCGACTGCCTGACCCTGATCGGCCGCAACCTGCGGCACATCATCCGGGTCCCGGAACAGCTGATCCAGATGGTCTCGCTGCCGATCATCCTGCTGCTGATGTTCCGCTACCTGCTCGGCGGCGCGATCAAAGTGGACCAGGCGTACATCAACTATGTGATCGCCGGGCTCATCGTGATCAGCGTCGGCTTCAACCTCACCACGACCATCGTCGGGGTTACCGATGACCTGCGTAACGGCATCATCGACCGGTTCCGGTCGATGCCGGTGCTGCGGTCCGCGGTGCTGATCGCCCACGTGGTCGGCGCGTTGTGCCGCAACGCGGTCTCGGCGGCTGTGCTGATCCTGGCCGGGTTCGCGGTCGGCTTCCGGCCCACCGCCGGCCCGCTGGAGTGGCTGGCCACGTTCGGCATCCTGCTGCTGTTCGTCACCGCGCTGTCCTGGGTGGCGGTGATCCTCGGTATCACCGCGAAGTCGGTCGAGGGCGGCAACGGGCTGGGCATGATCCTGGTGTTCCTGCCGTACCTGAGCAGCGCCCTGGTCCCGACCAGCACGATGCCGCCGGTGGTCGAGGCGATCGTGGTGAACCAGCCGGTGAGCCCGGTGGTGGACTCGGTCCGGTCGCTGCTCACCGGCGTGCCGGCGGGGCACGCGGTCTGGCTGGCGCTGGCCTGGTGGATACCCATCCTGCTGCTCTCCGTACCGCTGGCCGCCCGGCTCTTCCGTCGCCGCACGGTCGGCTGAGCCGGCGCCCGGGGAGCTGAGGGAGGTGCGAATCCGATGATCGGGGAGCGAAACGGGCGGGCCGGCCGTCGAGGCGCGCGGGCGGTGATCCTGACCGGCGACGCGCACGACCATCCGGGCGGGCTGTCCATGCGGTGGCGCGCCCTGCAAACCGCGCTGGACCGGCACCTGCCGTGCAGGCTCCAGCAGCTCGGCTGCGACCGGTGGGACCGGTGCCGGGCCGGCTGCCGGCTCACTGGCCGGCCGGGCGGCGCCGCCGAGGTCGCCATGCTCGACGACGTACAGGTCTGGCACGCCGACCGGACCTACTGCCCGGAGTACGTCCGGCGCTTGGCCGGTGAGTTGGTCGCGGCCCGCGTCACCACGGTGGTGTGCAGCGGCCTCGACACCCACCGGTACGTCACCGCCCTGGCCGCGCTGGGCTGGTTCACCGTGGTCTTCGACCTGCACAACGTGGAGGCCCAGCTGCACCAGGCGATCCACGCCGCGCTGCCGCCCGGATCACCGATGGCCGGCTTCTACACCGAGCGGCACGTGCGGCTGGTGGACACCGCGGAGCGGACCGCGGTCCGCGCCGCGGACGCGGTGTGGGTGTGCAGCGACGAGGACCGGGCGGAGGTGATCAGGCGGTACGCGGTGGCACCCGACACTGTCCGGGTGGTGCCCAACGTCGTCGAGGTCACCGGCACCGTGCCGCCACCGGCTGGCGTCCGCTCGGTCTGCTTCACCGGCCGCATGGACTGGTATCCCAACATCGAGGCCGGGCTCGCCCTCCTCCTCCAGATCGCCCCGCTGCTGCGGAAGCGGGGCCACCACCTGCCGGTCGTGGTGGCCGGCGCGATGGCCCGGGAGATGCTGGGGGACGTGGAGCTGGGGCCCGGAGTCGAGCTGATCTCCGATCCGCCCAGCCCGGCCGCCCTGATCGCCGGCAGCATCATGGCGGTTCCGCTCAAGCTCGGCGGGGGCAGTCGCTTCAAGATCCTGGAGGCGTTCGCGAGCGGTGCGCCGATGATCTCCACGGCGAAGGGCGCCGAGGGGCTCGGCGCGGTGCCCGGCGAGCACTATCTGGCGGCGGAGGAGCCGGAGGAGTTCGTCGACGCGGTGGACCGGCTGGTCGGCGACCCGGCACTTCGCACCCAGCTCACCCGGGCGGCCTGGACGCTGCTGACCGAGCGGTATTCGCTCGACGCGCTCACCGCCCGGCTGGCCGACCTGGCCGTGCCGGCCCGCTGAGCGGTCCGCCGGCCCTGAGCGGTCAGCCAGGGCCGGTCGGCGTCTCCTGGAGGTAGGCGAGCACGGCGAGCACCCGGCGGTTGTCCTCGGCGGACAGGGCCAGGTCGAGCTTGCCGAAGATGTTGTTGATGTGCTTGCCGACCGCTTTCTCGGTGATCACGAGCATGTTGGCGATGGCGGCGTTCGATCGCCCTTGCGCTATCAGATCCAGCACCTCCCGTTCCCGCCGGCTGAGTCGGGCCAGCGGCGGGCGGCGACTGGCCCGGCCCAGCAGGCTGGAGACGACCTTCGGGTCCAGGACCGTCCCGCCGTCCGCGACCCGGCGCACCGCGTCGATGAACGTCGACACGTCGGACACCCGGTCCTTCAGCAGGTAGCCGATCCCGCCCTCGCCGGAGTGCATCAGCTCCAGGGCGTACAACTGCTCGACGAACTGGCTCAGCACCAGCATCGGCATGCCCGGCCGGCGCTGGCGGGCCTCGATCGCGGCGATCAGGCCCTCGGTGGTGAAAGTCGGCGGCATCCGGATGTCCACCACCGCCACGTCGACCTCGTGCTCGCGCAGCGCCGCCGCCAGCGCCTGCGGATCGCCGACGGCGGCCACCACCTCGATGCCGTGGGCCTCCAGCAGCCGGGTCAGGCCGTCCCGGAGGAGAGCGAGGTCTTCCGCGATGACAACTCGCACGGAACCTCCAGAGTGATCGAGGTGGGCCCGCCGGCCGGGCTGTTCACCCAGATGATGCCGTCGAACGCCTCCAGCCGCCGGGCGATGCCATGCAGGCCGGTGCCGCCGTCGATCGACGCGCCGCCGACCCCGTCGTCAACGACCACGGCCACCAGTCGGCCGTCCAGGAAACTGATGTCCACCGCGGCCGTGGTGGCGTGGCTGTGCTTGACCACATTGGTTAGGCACTCGGCGATGGAGAAGTACAGTGCCGACTCGATCGCGGCGGGCGCGGGCCCGGGCAGGTCGCAGCTTACGCTGGTCGGTACGGCGAGGTCGAGGGCCAGCGCCTCGACTGCCTTGTCCAGGCCCCGGTCGGCGAGCACCGCCGGGTGGATCGCGCGCATGACCGCGCGCAGGTCGTCCAGCGCGGACAGGGTGGTCGCCCGGGCCTCGCTGACCAACTGGGCGCCGGCCGCCGGGTCGGTGCGCAGCAGATGCTCGGCCAGCCCGAGCGTCATGCCCACCGAGACCATCCGGGCCTGGGCCCCGTCGTGCAGGTCGCGCTCGATCCGCTTGAGCTCCGTGACCTGCGCGTCGACCGCGCCCCGCCGGGTCCGGGCCAGCGCGTCGATGCGTCGGGTCAGCTCCCGCTCCCGCTCCGGGGGCAGCTGCGACACCACCCAGGCGTGCGTGCCCACCCCCGAGGCGAGCAGCATCAGCGCCCAGATCGGCCAGAAGTACCCGCCTCCGGACAGCGCCCAGACCGCTAGCTCGGCCGACGCCAGCACGCACGCCAGCGCGGCGTGCAGGGCCAGCCAGCGGCGTCGACCACGCGGTACCTGCAGCGCCCGCCGGACGGCCAGGTGCGTCCCGACCGCGACGGCCAGGCCGAACCAGGCCCACCGTGGCCAGAAGTAACCGCCCCCCGTGACCGCCCAGATCATCCCGGTTAGCAGTGCGAGGCTGGCCGCCCCACCGGCCTCCGCGATGATCGGGCCGGTGCCGCCGCGACCGCCGAGCAGGCGGCGACGAGGGTCGGTCGGCATGCTCATCGCAGGACCTCCATCCGGTGCGGTTTCTCGGCACCTTCACCGTAAGAGGAGCACCGGATGCCGGCCAACGACCTATGCCCCCAAGTAGGGGTGGGGATTTCCCTACCCTCTACGGCGGGGGCCAGTGGCTGGCCCGGTCGTCAGCTAACGTCGAGCACCGACACGCCGCAGATCCACAGGGACTGTACCGTGCCAAAACTGCGTTCGGTGGCGTGAGCCGGATTTTGAAGATCGGTTCAGGCTGCCCGGTGGTACTCGTTGATCACTACTTCGCCGAGCGGTCGTCGGACCGCTCCACTGATGTCCGTGCAACTGATGCTGTCCCCGCCGCAGTATTCGTACGGATTCAGGTTCCCGCCGTAGACCGGGCACGACCAACGTCGACGTCAACCCGCCACTGCGCCAGGCCCTCGCCGGCATCGGCCGCCTGGGTTCCCTGCACCTGGCCGTCGGCGCCGACGAGCTGACCGTCACCACCCTTGACGGGCAGGTGGTGAGAAACGGGTACCCCTGCCGCGGCGCTGGCTCAAGGGCTTCGCCGAGGTTCAGCTCGGAAAGAAGTTCCCGGCTCATCGCCCCATCCGGCGGCGCTACCGTCGTCACCGCCATGGGCGACCTGGGCGGTTTCCGCCACGACTCCCTGACCGAGGTGCCCGCCGGGCGGCTGCAGAACCCGGTGATGGGCAACAGCACGGACATCGATTTCGCCCAGTCCAACCCCACGGTGATGGTTCGCGTCGGCCGTGGCGGCGCGCAGGACGGTGCCTATTCCACCGACGGCGGCCGCAACTGGAAGGGCTTCGCGGCGGAGCCGGTGGCTGGCGCCGACAGCGGCCATGTCGCGCTCGCGGCGGACGGCTCCGCCATCGTCTGGACCCGGTGTCTTCCGCTCCACCGACAAGGGCGCCACCTGGCTCCGCGTCAACGACGACGCCCACCAGTGGGGCAGCATCGGCGGCGTCGGCGTCATCGCCGGCGACCCCGACACCTACGGCCGCGTCTATGTCGGCACCAACGGACGCGGCCTCCAGTACGGCGACCCGTTCTGACCTCAACGTCCGAGCGGGGCCGCAAGCACAAGAGCCTGCGGCCCCGCCACAGTGAGGGACCTCGGGCAGCGTCGAAGTCGCGGGGACGCGGCCGTGGCTGCTGGCGGCATGGGGGCATCGCGCCGTTCGCCGGCGACGACGTACGTGGTGAGCGGGCTCGTTGTCGTCGGACATCAGGTATCGGCGGTCCCTGCCGGGGTGCGGCTGTGCTGCCGTACCCCGGGCGCGGACGGTGCCGGGCTGGGTCAGGCGACAACGGTGAGCACCAGTTTTCCGGCGGTGTGACCGGTCTCCACGGCCGCTACCGCCTCCGCGCTCTGCTCGAAGGCGAACATGTGCGTGATGTGCGGGTCGACGGTGCCGTCCACCATCAGCGCGGCTACAGTCTCGAGCGACGCCCGGTCGAGGCGACGGGGCAGGTACTCGCCGCCCAGTTCGTGCACGGTGTCATCGGCGGCAGACAGCACATGCCCGGCGTCCGTGACCAGCGGGGCGACCGACCGTAGCGCGTCGCCGCCGACGAGGTCGATCAGGCCATCCACACCGGACGGGGCGAGATGCCGTACCTGTCCGGGGACGTCACCGGCGGTGTAGCTGACGAAGGTCAC
Organism: Micromonospora sp. KC207; assembly: GCF_004348615.1. Classification (NCBI taxonomy): domain Bacteria; kingdom Bacillati; phylum Actinomycetota; class Actinomycetes; order Micromonosporales; family Micromonosporaceae; genus Micromonospora; species Micromonospora sp. KC207. Next base: position 7,585 of record NZ_SMKJ01000143.1, on the reverse strand, counting down.
GCCGAGAGCCTCGGCCCCGGCACGCTTGCTGTCGCTGCCGGTCCCGATCACCCTCATACCCCGTGCTCGGGCAAGCTGCGCGGTGATCTGGCCGGTGCTGCCTCCGACGCCGTTGACCAGCAGCGTCGCGCCCTCCGGCAGGTCGAGCCGGTCGAGTGCGTCGAGGGCCGTCGTGCCGGACACGGGTATGGTCGCCGCCCACTCGTACGACAGGGTCTCCGGCTTACGAGCCGCGTTCACCGCAGGCAGGACCGTCGTCTCGGCGTACGTGCCGGCGCCACTGAGTGCGAACCCGAACACCGCGTCGCCCACCGCGAGGTCGGTGACGCCGGCACCGATCGCGAGCACGTCCCCGGCGGCCTCCATGCCCATCACCTGCGGAAACGGTAGGTGTCCGTTCAGCGCCCGGACATGTCCGGACCGGAGAAGGGGATCCAGGCGCGCTACTCCGGCGGCCCGGACCCTGATGAGGATCTCCCCGACACCGGGCTGCGGATCGGGCCGGTCGAAGTAGAACTGGACCTCCGGGCCGCCGAAAGTGCGGTATCCGAACGCACGGCTCATCGTCGTACTCCCTCACTGGTTGTCGACCGCCGACGCTAGTTACTGACACCGGTGTCAGAAACAAGAGCGTGTAACCCGAGTCACACGCACTCCCGCTGCGGGCAGCTTGCGTCTCCTGACGCAGCGCCGTTCCGGGCCGGTCGTCGACACCACCCGACCGCTCGGCGCGCACCTGCGCATGAGTTGGTGCACGCCGTCGAGCGCGGCGCGGCTCACGCGCTCGCCATCTCCCTACGGTGCGCCCGATTCGCAGCGATCAGATCGTCCAGCACCGCCCGGGTCCTGATCAGGTCATCGATGTGCTGATCGAGGCGGTCACGCTCCTGACCCATGCGCTCCAGGGCCGCCTCGGAGGTGTCCGCACTCGGAGACTCGACGCAGGGCAGGAGGTCGACGATGGTCCGACTACTCAGGCCCGCCGAGAACAGCCGCTGGATCAAGCGGATCCGCTCGACCTGGTCCTCGAGGTAGCGGCGGTGACCGCGCGGGCTGCGCAGGCTGGTGAGCAGGCCCTGCTCCTCGTAGTAGCGCAAGGATCGCACGCTGACCCCGGTACGGGCGGCGAGTTCACCGATCCGGATGGTGGCGGTCATTCTGATTTCCGTCCTGCCTCGCACGTGTGTGAGGTTCAGGCTACCCACGCGTCGGAACGCGGCCAGTGACACCACGCAGCGGGCAGAGTTACGTGGCCGACGCACCCGACAGCGCCGAATCCGGCGCTGTCCAGCGGGTCACGCCGCTGACCCGGCGTTGCTCAGGCCTGGGTGCTACCGATCACCCGGACCGGCTCGGCTGGGCTGTCGACGCCGCCGACCTGGCGGCCGGGGAAGTCGACGACTCCGTTCGCGCTCGAAGTCGTCGTCGCCCATTCCGAGCGCGCGACTCTGCGCGTCGGTGACGTGTTTTTAAGCACCGCGTGCAGGTGCAGCGCCAGGCGCGATTGCGCCTGGCGGCAGTCGTGAGCCAGTTAGCCCAATCTAGGGTTCGTGAAGCCAGGAGGCAGATTGCACGCGGAGGTTGTCACCGCACTCGACGTTCACCTCGCGGAGATGCACCGGCTGTGGCGGCGGCTCACCGATGCCCGCGCCATCGAGCCGGGCGAGCGCTTGGAGGTCGTTCTGGAGATCGCTGCCAGCGCCAAAAACTCTTGGCGCACGCGGTCTACGCGAATCGGCCGGAGCCCGCCGTCATCTCGACTACCTCGCGGTAGACGTGCTCGCAGCACGGCGACCCGCCGCCGAGGGCGTATGTCGCAGAGCATGAAGGCGCTGTTGCACGTGGTGGACGGCGGCGCGCAGCACCGGAGCCCGCTCGGCGTGCGCGGCCGCGTGCGGCGAGTCCGGGCCGTGGCGGCGCAGCATGTCGGCCAGGGGTTGCTCGACGGTCATGGCGCGACCGTAGGGGCCAGCCGTCTGGTCGGCGTAGATCAACGCGTCGGACACCGGTGGGTCCTCGCAGGGGAAGCAGGCGAGCTGTTCGCCGAGCCCCTGCGCTCGTACGTGCCGCGGTGTGGTGAGCTACCAGGCCGACGATGTTGCTGGCCCATCCCAGGGCTTGCAGATACCGGGCGCAGGGCCAGGAACACCGGTCAAGGCGTTACGGTAGTCAGCCGACTGCCCTGTGGGAAGGTGACGAGCAGCGGTGCTCGTCACCGGCATGTCACCCCGGCCTCCTCTTCGACTCAATGACAGTAGGCCTCGCGCCTGGCCGCAGGCCCACGCCGGGAAAACGTGACTTCTCCGTGGCTAGATGCATTCTTTCGGTGGTCGACGCCGGGCGCGAAGGGCCGTAGCCTGACCGTTCAGGAAACTCTGGGTAACGGGAGGTAACGCGATGAACGGCACAGCGGTCACCGTGGAGACCCGTCCGGACGGCACCCTGATCATCCACCCCGGCGGCCAGCTCGACGCCGACCGCGCGGTCGAACTGCGGCGCACGATCGTGCACGCGGTACGCCGTGTGCGGCCACTGCGGCTGGTCGTCGACCTACGCGATCTGCACGACCTCGATGCGATCAACCTTGGCACTCTCGCCGCGGCCTGCCAGCTCGGCGACGACCACCAGGTCGCCGTCTTCCTCGACTACTGCTGCCCCACGAGCGCCGAGCGCCTGACGGCGGCCGGCGTCCCTGGCCACCGCCTGCGGCATACCGCACCCGCCGCCTGATCTACAGCGAGACCGTACACTTCCGCACCCTGCGGCACGTCACAACCGACCCTGATCAAGGTGATCGCTCTGGTCGACGGGCCGAACGGGTGGTTCCGGCTTAGGCTCCCGTGTCGGTGGCCGGATACTGCGGTCCATCGGGGAAACGGAGTGGCGGTAGGTGCATCCCGCGACGGTGCAGGTAGCGCCTTCAGCTACCGCGGCCGCGGCGTCGAGCAGTTGCCTGGTGTGCTGGTGGCGCTCCTCGACATGAGCCACGAGCACCGGCAGCAGCGGCTGCCGGACGCGAACGCGGTCGGCTAAGCGCTCCTGGATGCGCCGGCGGCGCTGCCCGCCGCCGCGGAACTCTGTCGGCTCGATCGGGCACGGCGCGACCCAAACCGCCCACTGTTCGGTCGACCAGCTCGCTCGTGCTCGACTGCCCCACGGATCGAACCCGAACCCACTCCAAGATCATTTCGGTAGGCCTGCATCCGGTGACCGATGTTGCACGTCAACCCGAGGATGCTGCCCCGGCTCGCCACACTTGAGGATGACTTAGCGTTCGCCGGTCTCGCGCCCAGGCCGAAGGGTGACTCGGAGAGATCGAGGGCATCGACCTCACCCTGCGGTTCTTGGCTGAGAAGCAGAGCCAAGCACAGCGACTGCAACGGATCACTGGGGCGGTGGCCTCGGCATGCCCACCGTCGGGCAACCTGCCTAGCTAACCCGACACCCGCTTCAGATGGTGCACGCCGGTGAGCTCCTCCGACAGCGTCCACAGTCGCGTTGCGGTCGCCGGGTCCTCGGCGGAGGGCACGGCCCGCACCAAGGTCGGGTGGCCGCGCATCTCGCCCCGGCCGTCTGGGCCGATGAACTGCCCGCTTCGCGCGGTCGGCTCGGTGGCCGCGTAGCCGGGATGCGCGAGCAGGCTGTGCACCGGGCTGCCCGTCGCGGTGAGCCGCCGGTGCAGTTCCAACCCGAAGAGCACGTTGGCGAACTTCGACTGAGCGTAGAACGCGGTCGGTGAGTAGTCCTTCACGCCGGTCAGATCATCGAATTGGATCGAGCCACGCCGGTGCCTCTTGGAGCTGACGGTGACCACGCGCGGGTCGGTGCCGCTTCCAGGAGGTCGAGCACGAGGCCGGTGAGCGCGAAGTGGCCGAGGTGGTTGCTCGTGAACTGGCTCTCGTGGCCCTGTGCGCTCTGCGAGCGCGGCGGCATCATGATGCCCGCGTTGTTGACGAGGACGTCGACGCGGATGCCGTCGGCGTGGAGCGCGTCGGCGAACACGCGCGCACCGAGTCGAGGTCGGCCAGGTCGAGGCGGCGCAGTTCGAGGCGGGCACCCGGCTGCTCGCCGGCGAGCCCGGCGAGGGCCTGCCGCCCCCTGGCCTCGTTGCGCACCGCCATGATGACGTGCGCGCCACGCCGGGCCAGTTGCCAAAGGGCGGGTGGAGTGGCATCCGCGTCGACCCCGCCTGATTCCGTTCGCGACCGGCGGACGGGCGAGCCGGCCGCGCCGATCGTCCGGCGTGCGGAAGGCGGCAGGTGAGTCCGTCGATCCGCTCCCGCCAACAGAGTCTCGTCGCGATGGGTGATGACGTCGGGAAGAAGGCCGCACTGTCGGCGCGCGGCAAGGTGTCGCAAACGGCAAAGGTGGGAAAATTCTCTTCGCCCTGACAAGTAGGACCTGAAGGGATGAGCACGGCAGATGACTACGTACCGCAACCCCTTCGAGGGGCGAAGCGAGCCGCTTCCCACCGAGCTGTCCGGGCTCGGCTACCGGCACGAGTTCGCCGAGCTGGACGGAATCGTCCTGAGCTACCTGCGCGGTCCCGAGGCGGGTCCGCCGCTGGTGCTGGTACCGGCGCAGATGGGCACGTGGACGACGTACGCCAAGGTCATGCCGGCGTTGGCGGAGCGCTTCTCGGTCTTCGTGGTGGAGCTGCGGGGGCACGGGAACTCGTCCTGGACGCCGGGAAACTACTCTTGGGACTCGGTCGGCGGCGACCTGCGGCTTTTTCTCGAGCGGATGGTCGGGCGGCCGGCAGTGGTCAGCGGCAACTCCTCGGGCGGGATCCTCGCGCTGTGGCTGGCGGCCAACGCGCCGGGCCTGGTCTCCGGCATCGTGCTGGAGGACGCTCCGGTCTTCTCTGTGGAGATGCCCCGCTTCGCCGAGCGTGATCGCTTCGTCTACAACGGTTTGGCACACATCGTCGAGGTGCTGGGTGACCGCGAGAATCGGCATCTGGCGGACTACTTCCGCGGTCAGGGGCTGCCGGTGTCCGAGCGGCGGACGAAACGAATGCCGGGTTGGTTCGTCGATCTGCTCGACCGGGCGATCACCCGCTACGAACAGCGGCATCCGGGGCAACCGTCCGGGGTGGACGCGTGGTGGTTACCGGCCTCCATGGGCGAACTTTTTCGCTCGCTGTCGATGTTCGACCCGGACTTCGCCCGTGCCTTCGTGGATCGCCGCTTCTACGGAGACTTCTCGCACGAGGCGGCGCTGCGGGCGGTGCGCTGTCCGCTGTTGCTGCTTCATGCCAACTGGCACCGCTACGCTGAGCACGGTCTGGTCGGCGCGATGGACGACGACGACGCGCGGCGGGTGTGCGCGCTGGTCCCGGGTGCGGTCTACCGCAGGATCCCCGCGAACCATGTGATCCACCGGCGGAGGCCGGAGGAGTTCGTCCGGGCGATCGAGGAGTTCATAGCCGAGATCAGGGGCGTGCCCGTGTTGGACGTTCCACCCGATCCGCATGGGCGGTAGCCGCACGGAGGTCGGGTCGGGGGCCTGCGGTCGGGGTCGACGTCCAATGAGGACATCCCGCGACAGACCGGAGCGGACAGCTCGAATCGTCCCTACCGGGGCGGATTGCGATTATCCTTGGTCATCGACTGGCGTCGGTGTCGGGCTTGATCAGGTGTGACTCCATCAAGTACGCTCGAGTCGCTTCGAAATCACCATTGTTTGACTATTTGTCGACAGTCGGAATGTTTCCCGCCGGTAAAGTGGCGCTGTCCGTTCGGTTAATTTAACCTGGTCCTTCAGGCTGGTGGCGCGCCGGCCGCCGGGCCGCACGTAGTTTTGTTCTGCCCGCTCTGTAGGAGGAAGCTTGTCTCCCGTTGTCGACATACGCTCCCTGACGAAGCGGTACGGTAAGGCGCGCGGTGTCGAGGACGTGACATTCCAGGTCGAGCAGGGTGAGATCTTCGGGTTTATCGGCCCCAACGGGGCCGGCAAGACCACGACGATCCGCACGCTGCTCGGTTTCCTCCGGCCGACCAGTGGCTCGGCCAGGATCTTCGACCTGGACGTGGTGAGCCAGGGGCAGGAGATCAAGAAGCGGATCGGGTACCTGCCCGCCGACGTCAACTACTACGACGACATGCGCGCCGGGGAACTGCTCGACCTGTCCGCCCGGTTCCACGGGGTGGCCGCGTCGGCCCGGATCGCCGAACTCAGCCAGGCGCTCGGCCTCGACCTGGGCAAGCGCATCCGGTCGCTGTCTACGGGCAACCGTAAGAAGGTCGGCATCGTGCAGGCCCTGCTGCACGAGCCCGATCTGCTGATCCTCGACGAGCCGACCAGCGGGCTGGACCCGCTCGTCCAGCACACTTTCTTCGAGTTGCTGCGCGCGGAGAAAGAGCAGGGCCGCACGATCTTCTTCTCCTCGCACGTGCTCAGCGAGGTGCAGCGGTTGTGCGACCGGGTGGCCATCATCCGCGACGGCCGGATCATCGACGTGGAGCGGGTCGACGGCCTCGGGGTCGGCCAGTACAAGCGGGTCAGAGTCAAGCTGCGCAACCCTGGGGCGACGCTCGACCTGCCCGGGGCGCACCGGCCGGCAGGGCCCGGCGCCGACGTCGAGCTGATTTACCGGGGCGGCATCGACGACCTGGTCAAACAGTTGGCCCGGCACGAGGTCGAGGACGTCTGGATCGAAGACCCTCCGCTGGAGGAGATCTTCCTGCACTACTACCAGGGCGACGCGGAGCGGTCCGCCGCCGACGGGGATGGGGTGGCCCGGTGAGCGGCGTACTGTTCCGCAACGAGTTGCGCCGGCACCGGCGAGGATTTCTGATCTGGGCGGCCGTGCTGCCGCTGCTGAGCTTGTTCCGGATGGCGGAGTACCCGACCTTCTACCGGGAGAACCGGGACGCGCAGGCGGCCCTGGAGCAGTTCTCGCCGACCGAGATCGAGCTGTTCGGCCTGGACAGCCTCCGGCTCACCGAGATCGTCGACTACTACGGCGGCCGGATCTACTCGCTGCTGCTCCTGCTGGGCAGCGTCTACGTGATCATGCTCGCCGCGACCATCCTGGCCAAGGAGGAGGACGACAAGACTGTCGAGTTCCTTTTGGTCAAGCCCGTGACGAGAAGTTCGGTCGTGACGGCGAAGCTCGCCGCCGTGGTGGTCTACACGGTGGCCCTCAACCTCGTGCTCTTCCTCGCCGTGTGGGGGATGTTCGCGGCGTTCGAGCAGGAGGGGTACGACCTCGGGACGCTGGCCGTGCTCAGTGTCGGGTCGTTGCTGGTGCACCTGGCGTTCGTCGTGGTCGGATTCCTGCTCTCGGTCTACGTGGTGCGGGCCAGGACCGTCTACCCGATCTCCATCAGCCTGGTGCTGCTCGCCTACTTCCTGCTTATCGTCGCGAATTCGAGTGAGAACGCCGGCTGGGTGCGGTACCTGTCCTTCTTCGCGTACGTCGACGCGGCAGACATTGTCCGAAACGGGGCGATCAGCGCCGTCTACCTGGCGCTATTCGCGTCGGTGATCGCGGCGGGAACGGTGCTTTCGTACCTGACCTACAACCGTAAGGATCTGTCAGCCTGACGCTTTCTCGCCGGGGGGACAGTACGGGTTGTTT
>NZ_SMKJ01000142.1:0-17050 GCF_004348615.1 Micromonospora sp. KC207 | reverse complement strand
GCTCCTGCTCGCCTACCTCGCCTTCGTCAGCCTCGGACTGCCCGACGGGCTGCTCGGCGTCGGATGGCCGTCCATGCGGGCGGATTTCGACGTCCCCACCGAGGCCGTCGGTTTGATGCTGACCGCCGGGACCATCGGCTACCTCACCGCCAGCGTGCTGGGCGGCTTCTCCCTGGCCCGGCTCGGTGTCGGCCGGCTCCTGGCCGGCAGCACCCTGCTGGCCAGCTTCGCGCTGACCGGCTACGCCGCCAGCCCCGGGCTTGCCGTCACGACCGCCTGCGCGCTGCTGCTCGGGCTCGGCTCGGGGGCCATCGACTCCGGGCTCAACGCGTACGCGGCCGGCGCGTTCGGCTCCCGTCACATGAACTGGATGCACGCCTTCTTCGGCCTCGGCGTGGCCATCGGCCCGCTGATCATGACGCTGGTGCTCAACGTCGGCCTCGCCTGGCGCTGGGGGTACGGCATGGTCGCCGCCGCGCAGCTCGCCCTCGGCGTGGCCTTCGCCCTCACCGTGCGGGCCTGGACCGACCGAACCGCGCCGGGGGCGACCCCCACCGGCCCGGCCCCGCCGACGGCCACCGGCCCCATGCGGGTACGCGAGACGCTGCTCCTGCCGGCCGTCTGGCTGGGTGCCCTCGCCTTCGCGGTGTACGTCGCGATCGAGATCGCCGCCGGTCTGTGGGCGTTCCTGCTGCTCACCGAGGGACGAGGGCTGGCCGCCGGAGCGGCCGGCGTCTGCGTCTCCGGGTACTGGGGGAGCCTCTTCCTGGGGCGGGTGGTGCAGGGCTTCGTCGCCGAGCGCCTCGGCACCGGGCGGGTGCTGCGCGGCAGCCTGCTCGGCATGGTCGCCGGCGCGGTGCTGATCGCCCTGCCCGCGCCGGCCTGGGTGGCGGTGGCCGGCCTGCTGGTGCTGGGCTTCGCCGCGGCGCCGGTGTTCCCACTGCTCACCCTCAACACCGCCGACCGGGTGGGCGCCGCGCACGCCGACCGGGCCATCGGGCTCCAGATCGCGACGGCCGGGCTGGGCGGCGCGCTGGTGCCCACCGGCGTCGGCGTGCTGGTCGCGAACACCTCGATCGAGGCCCTCGGACCGGCGCTGGTGGTCCTCGCGGTGGCCCTGACCGTCGTGCACGCCGTTGCCTCCCCCCGGCGGCCCTGACCCCGTCCGCTCTCGGTTCGTCAGACCCGTCACATGGTGTCGGGGCCGGTCCGTCCCGTGGTCGACGGCCGGTACGCCCGCTCCGCGTCGGTGCGCTCGCGCTCCCGGCCGGCCGGCGACGCGCCCCGGTCCACCGCCTCCGGGCCGTGCCCGAACGCCGCCTCCTCGCCGGCGTCGTTGCCGGTCACGTCGTCGGCCTGCCCGTCGAGGGTCGACCGGGCCAGCGCCCGGTCCAGTTCCTCCAGGGAAAGCCGCTCCTCGTCGCGCCACACGTGGCGGTCGTTGTCCGTCATGCCCTCGCGGTACCCGGGCCTGGTGGGCGCAAACGGGTCGGCGAGCGCAACGGGGGGCGGGTGTTCCCGTACCCCTGCGGATGCCCCGGGCACGACCATGGCCGCCGGCATCCGGCGGCCATGGTCGTGCCCGGGAAAAGATCAGGGCTGGGGGCGGTCGACGCTGCCGCGCCAGGCACCGGTCTCCTGACCGCGCCGCTCGATGAACTGCTTGAACCGTTCCAGGTCGCCCTTGGCCCGGCGGTCGACGACACCGAGCTTGTCGCCGGCCTTCTCCACGATGCCGTGCGGCTCGAACTCCAACTGCAGGGTCACCCGGGTGTTCGCCTCGTCGAGGCGGTGAAAGGTCACCACGCCGGCCTGCTGGGTGCCGCCGGTGGAGCGCCAGGCCACGCGCTCGTCGGGCAACTGCTCGGTGATCTCGGCGTCGAACTCGCGCTTCACCCCGGCGATCTCCACCGTCCAGTGGGTCTTCGTGTCGGTGAGCTGCCGGACCTCCTGCACCCCCTCCATGAAGTGGGGGAACTCCTCGAACTGCGTCCACTGGTCGTACGCGGTCCGGATCGGGACGGACACTTCCACGTGCTCGGTGACGCCACTCATCAGCAATCCTCCTCAGTACGTCGGTGCGGGGTGGGACCGTGGGCCGGTCCACTCACCAACGCGTCGTCTCGTTCTTGTGCCCGAGCGCGGCCCACACCTCGGAAACCGTCTGGTAACGGGTGCCCGGCGGCAGGCCCTCCAGGGCGGTGACCAGGTCGTCCGGCGCGTCGTTGTCGCGTGCGTTGGCGACGAGCGTCTCCCGGTCGCCGGGCAGGGCGGTCATCGTGATGAACCGCCCGAGCCGGCTGCGCTGCTCCACGTCGACGGAGCTCATCCCCTTCGGGGCACCGGTGCGCAGCTCGCCCGCCGGGGCCGTGGTGGCTTCCGGCTGGTCCTCGCCGGCCGGCTCGGGCTGGCGGAACTCGTCCACCCGCGAGCCGCCGGTGCCGGGGCCCTGGACCAGGCCGCTGACCTCCTGGCTCATCTGCTCGTCGACCCTAGGACTGTGCTTGCTGCTGCCACGTTCCATGCCTTCTGCGCTACCCGAGCCGGCCGCCGGTAAACCGCGACGCGCGCCCGGTTTGGGCGCGACCGGTCACGAATGGGCGGGGCTGCGCACCGGCAGCACCGGCTCCTCCGGGTCCGGCTCGCCGGCCTGCAACGCCCGGCCCCGTTGCAGCTCGGCGTTGATCTGCACGCCGAGCATCAGCGCCGAGTTGGACAGGTACAGCCAGACCAGGAACGCGATCACCGCGCCGAGGCTGCCGTACGTCACGTCGTACGAGCCGAAGTTTGCCACGTACAGGCCGAAAGCGAAGGAGGCCAGCGCCCAGGACACCAGGGCGACCGCGCCGCCCGGGGTGAGCCAGCGGAACCGGGGCTGGCGCACGTTCGGGGCGATCCAGAACAGCAGCGACAGCAGCACCATCATCACCATGGCCAGCACCGGCCACTTCGCCACGCCCCACACCGTCCGGGCCAGCCCGCCCGCGCCCACCAGTTCGCCCACCGCGTCGGTGACCGGGCCGCTGACGATCAGCCCGGTGGCCACCACGGCCAGCAGCACCAGCGTCACGGCGGCCAGGCCGATCTGCAACGGGCGCAGCTTCCACACCGGCCGGCCCTCCTGCACCCCGTAGATGGCGTTGGAGGCCCGGGTGAACGCGCCGATGAACCCCGACGCCGACCAGAGCGCGCCGAGCAGGCCGAAGCTGAGCAGCGCCTTCGTGCCGCTCTGCTGGTCGACCACGCCCCGCACCGCGCTGACGAACCCGTCGTTGCCGACCACCGACCCCGCGCCGACCTCCCGGGCCAGGTCGATCACGGTGTCCACCGTCCGCTCTCCGTCGGAGACCAGACCGACCAGGGCGACCACCACGATCGCCGAGGGGAACAGCGCGAGCACCCCGTAGTAGGTGAGCGCGGCGGCCCAGTCCGCGCAGTTGTCCTTGACGAAGTTCCGGCCGCTGCGCAGCAGCACCCCCCGCCAGGTGGGCCAGCTGAGCTGGCGGACCCGCCCGGGCAGCCGCGCCCGCCCGCCGTCGGGGGTCGTCGTGCCCGGTTCCGTCGTCGCTGCCATGACCGCCCCCTGCGCCCCGGGCGGCGGGGTGACCGGCACCCGGCGCTCGCCCGGCCCTGCCCGTACCCCCTGACGGAAATCGACAAACCCGACACCGGGGCGCCCAATGCCGCCGTCGTCGGAGCGTCCTGGCCAGTTTGCCCGTGCGGCCCCGGGGAACGGTCAATGGGAAGTAGTCGACGCGGAGGAGGACGACATGCCCGGGCGCGAGGTACTGCCCAGCACGCTGCGACGCTCCCCGGAGAAGGCGCAGCGCACCTGGGAGAAGACGCACGACTCGGCGGTGCAGACGTACGGCGAGGGGGAGCGGGCGCACCGCACCGCGTTCGCCGCCGTGAAGCACGAGTTCGAGAAGGTGGGTGACCACTGGGAGCCCAAGGGTCGCAAAGGGCCCAGCGACCGCCAGGCGGCCGGCGGCGGACCCGCGCGGCGTGCGCCCACGGCGGGCGGCGTCGACGTTAACGCCACCAAGGACCACCTGATGACGGTGGCCCGCAAGCTGAGCGTCCCCGGCCGTTCCCGGATGACGAAGCCGGAACTGGTCAAGGCCATCGAGAAGGCGAACAACAACGCCACCCGCCGGGCGCGCGGGGGCCGCTGATTGGCCACCACCACGGCGGGATCCCGAGACGCGCTGTCCCGGGATCCCGCCGTACGCTCACCAGTGGCCGCCGCCCGGGGCCTCGATGTGGACGGCCTTGATGGCGGTGAACTCGTCCAGCAGCTCCGGGCCGTAGCCGAAGCCCTGGCCGCTGCCCCGGCGCGGCTGGGCCGCCCCACCCGGTGCCCCGCCGAACACGGCGTTGATCTTCACAGTGCCGACCGGTAGCTCCCGCCAGGCCCGCTGGGCGTGACTCATCGAGGCGGTGAGCACCGTGGCCGCCAGCCCGTACGGCGAGTCCGCGGCGCACCGCAGCGCCTCGCTGAACGAGTCGACCACCACCACCGGGGCGACCGGCCCGAACGTCTCCTGCCGGACCAGGGTCATCTCGTGCCGGCAGTCGGCGACCACGGTCGCCGGGTAGAACGCCCCGGGCCCGTCCGGCAGCATTCCGCCGGCGCGCAGCCGGGCACCGCCGGCCACCGCCGCCGTCACCTGACCGTGCACGTGGTCGCGGTGTCGCCGGTCGACCAGCGGCCCCAGCTCGGTCTGCGGGTCCCGCCCCGGGCCGACCCGCAGCGCTTCGGCCCGCCGCACGAGCGCGTCGACGAAGTCCTCGGCCACGTCCCGGTGCACGTAGATCCGCTCCACCGCCACGCAGATCTGCCCCGCGTTGGCGAACGCGCCCAGCGCCGCCTGCTCCGCCGCCCAGACCGGGTCGATTCCGGCGTCGATGACGAGCGGGTCGCTGCCGCCGTTCTCCAGCAGCGCCTTGGCCCCGGTGCGGGCCGCCGCCGCGGCGATCGCCCGGCCGGTGGCGGAGGAGCCCACGTGCGCCACCACGTCCACGTCGGCGCCGGCCAGCGCCGCGCCGACCTCGCCGCCGCCGGTGAGCACCGACAGCACCCCGGGCGGCAGGGCGGCGTCCAACGCCCGCGCCAGCAGCCACCCCGTCGCCGGGGCCCGCTCGCTCGGTTTGTACAGCACCACGTTGCCGGTGACCAGGGCCGCGCCGAGCAGCCCGCAGGAGACGGCCACTGGGTCGTTCCACGGGGTGATCGCGGCGACCACGCCGCGCGGTCCGGGGGCCATGAAGTCGATCGCCTCGGTGCCGCCGAGCAGCGTGCGCCCGCCCCGCACCGGGGCCAACTCGGCGTACTGTCGCAGGGTGCCGACGCCCGCCTCGACGCCGCCCCGGGCGTCCGCGAGCGGCTTGCCCATCTCCGCGGTCACCGCCGCCGTCAACTCGTCCGTCGCGGCCTGCACCGCGTCGGCGGCCCGGTGCAGGGCAGCGGCCCGCTCCGCCGGGGCCGTCGCCGCCCAGCCGGCCGCGACGCCCCGCGCGGCCTCCACCGCCTTGCCGACCTCGTCCGCCGTCGCCACCGGCACGGTGCTGACCGGGCGGCCGTCGGCCGGATCGTGGACGACCAGCTCGCCCCCCGCGCCGCCGGCACCCCAGACACCCCCGATGAGCTGCGCAACCGTGTACATGCGGCGGTGCATCCCCCGGCCCCGGCCCGGCAAACGCGTTTCGCCCGTACCGGCCCCGGGTAGGCGGATCGGATGACCTCGACCGGCATCCCGACCGACGCCGGGGCCGGCGTGCCCAGCGGCCCGGAGAGCGCCGACGCGATCGTCGTCGGGGCGGGCCACAACGGCCTGGTGGCCGCGAACCTGCTTGCCGACGCCGGCTGGGACGTCCTGGTGCTGGAGGCGACCGGCTCGCCCGGCGGCGCGGTGCGCTCCGCCGAGGTGACCGTCCCCGGCTACCTCAGCGACCTCTACAGCTCCTTCTACCCCCTCGGGTACGCCTCCCCGGTGCTGGCCCGGCTGGGCCTCGACCGGCACGGCCTGAGCTGGACCCACGCCCCCGACGTGCTGGCCCACCTGCTGCCCGACGGGCGGGTGGCGGTGCTCAACCGGGACCTCGACGCCACCGCCGCGTCGCTGGCGGCGTTCGCGCCCGCCGACGGGGAACGCTGGCGGCACGCGTACGGCGACTGGCTCGACGTCGCCGGGCTGATGCTGGAGACGATCACCACCCCCTTCCCGCCGGTGCGCGGCGGCGTCGGCCTGCTGCGCCGGCTGCGGGTCGGCGGCGCGCTGCGGCTGGCCCGCCGGCTCGTCGTTCCCGTGTGCAAGCTCGGCGCCGAGCTGTTCGACGGCGAGGGCGGCAAGCTGCTGCTGGTCGGCTGCGCCCTGCACACCGACCTCTCCCCAGAGGAGGCCGGCTCCGGCGTGTACGGCTGGCTGCTGGCCATGCTCGGCCAGCAGGTCGGCTGGCCGGTCCCGGTCGGCGGGGCGCAGCGGATCACCGACGCGCTGGTGGACCGGCTCACCGAGCGGGGCGGCCGGATCCACTATGGTGCCCGGGTCGACCGGGTGCTCATTGCCCGGGGCCGGGCCGTGGGGGTACGCGCCGTCGGCGGCGGCACCTGGCGGGCCCGGCGGGCCGTGCTCGCCGACGTCCCCGCCCCCGCGCTCTACCTCGACCTGGTCGGCCCGGCGGCCCTGCCGCCCCGGCTCGTGCAGGACCTGGCGCACTTCCGCTGGGACGGCTCCACGCTCAAGGCCGACTGGGCGCTGTCCGGGCCGGTGCCGTGGACCAACCCGGCGGTGGCGACCGCCGGCACGGTGCACCTCGGCGCGGACCTCAACGGGCTGACCACGTACGCCGCCGAGCTGGCCCGGGGCGAGCTGCCGCGCGACCCGTTCCTGCTGGTCGGGCAGATGAGCGTGGCCGACCCGAGCCGCTCGCCGGCCGGCACCGAGTCGCTGTGGTCGTACACCCACCTGCCGTTCCGGCGCGACTGGCGGGCCGAGGACGTCGCCGCGCACGTCGAGCGGATGGAGGACGTGCTGGAAGCCGCCGCCCCGGGCTTCCGCGCCCGGATCCTCGGCCGGCACGTCGCCGGCCCGGCCGACCTGGAACGGGGCGACCCGAGCCTGGTCGGCGGGGCGCTGGGCGGCGGCACCGCGGCGGCGTACCAGCAGCTCTTCCTGCGGCCGATTCCCGGCCTGGGCCGCGCGGACACCCCGGTGGACCGGTTGTACCTGGCCAGCGCCTCCGCCCACCCGGGCGGCGGGGTGCACGGCGCGCCGGGCGCGAACGCCGCCCGGGCGGCGTTGGCCCGCGACCGGACGGTCACCGGCGGCCTGTACGCGGGTGTCGTCGGCGTGGCCCACCGGGCGGTCTACCGCTGAGCCGTCCGGTCTAGCGCTGAGCCGTCCGGTCTAGCGCTCAGCGTCGCCGGGCTGCGGTGCTGATCCGCCTTTGGAGCTGCCCGCGAGAACGGGGCACTGGTGTCGCACCGGTGGTGCGCCGATGCCCTGGCGGGCGAGGCGCGGACGCGTCGCGGACCCGTCGTCCGCGTTTTCCCCACTTGGGCGCATCGACGGGGCAGTTCCAAAGGCGCGGTGGGACGGACCAACCTGCCCAGGGTCGAACCCGCCAGCACCCGAACCCATCGTGGGCCCGAACGGGTCGTCAGCGTTCGATGTTGCGGTGCCGGGAGCGCAGCATGAACGGCATCAGCGCGCTCTCGATCTTGGTGGCGGTGGTCATCTTCGAGGCGCCGTCGCGGCGCTCCTCGAACCGGATTGGCACCTCCAGGATGGTGTGCCCCAGCTTCGTGGCCAGGTAGTGCATCTCCACCTGGAAGCTGTAGCCGTTGGACTGCACCCGGTCCAGCCCGATGTCACGCAGCGCGTCGGCCTGCCAGATCTTGAAACCCGCCGTGAGGTCGCGGATGCGCACCCGTAGCAGCGTGTGCACGTACAGGTTGGCCCAGCCGCTGAGTGCGCGGCGGTACAACGGCCACGCCTCGTCGAGTTGGCCGCCCGGCACGTACCGGGACCCGATGACCACACCCGCCCGGGTGGAAAGCAGCGCGCCGAGCATGCCGGGTAGCGCCTCCGGCGGGTGGGACAGGTCCGCGTCCATCTGCGCCACGTACTCCGCGCCGCCGTCGAGCGCCCGGCCGATCCCGTCGACGTACGCCCGGCCGAGGCCCTCCTTGCCGGCGCGGTGCACGACCTCCACCCGGTCGGGGTGCTCGATGGCCAGCTTGTCGGCCACCTCGCCCGTCCCGTCCGGGGAGTTGTCGTCGGCGACCAGCACCTTCAGGCCCGGCAGCGGCAGCGCGAGGAGCCGTTCGACCAGGACCGGGAGGTTCCCCGCCTCGTTGTAGGTGGGAACCACGACGGTCAGGCGTGCGTCCCGCCAGGGCGCGGGCAACTGCACGGGTTCGATCATGACGGACATCCTCGGTTTGCCGACAGGTTTACCTGAGAGGGTAGCCAGTTGCCCGTTCCATGTCGTAATGGCTCCCCGTTCCGCGCGCGTGACATGCCGTGCGCAGGGCGGCAGCCGGGCCGGGTGCCAGTCGGGCCTCAGCGCAGGCGGCGGGCCAGGCCGGAGGCTGCGAGGGCGACGGTGAGCAGGCCGGCCACCGACAGGGCGGGCTTGTGGGCGCTCACCCACAGCGCCGCCGACCGGGTACGTGCCCGCTCGGCGAAGACCCCCTCGGTGCCGTGGTCGGTCTCGTCGTCGAGCGGAAAGTCCAGATTGTCCCGCCAGGTCGCCGGGTCGATCGGGAGGTCGGTCTGCTGGCTGTCGTACCCGTCGTGGGCCAGCTTGCGGTCGAGCAGCCTCGGGGCCACGACGTCGCCGAGCCGGGCCTTCCAGGTGGGCCCGCCGACGTTCAGCTCGCGCGGGCCGTGGTCGGCAGCCCAGAGGATCGCCCGCGCCGCGACCTCGGGCGCGAAGATGGGCGGCACCGGCTGCGGGTGCCGGGGCAGCCGGGTACGCACCCACGAGAACTGAGGCGTGTTGATCGCCGGGAGCTGCACCATCGACAGCCGCACCCCCGGGTTCTCCCGCAGCAGCTCCGCGCGCAGCGAGTCGTTGAAGCCCTGGATGGCGTGCTTGCTCGCGCAGTACGCCGACTGCAAGGGGATGCCCCGGTAGGCCAGCGCCGAGCCGACCTGCACGATCGCGCCGCGCCCGCGCGGGCGCATGTGGTGCAGCGCGGCGAGGGTGCCGTGCACGGTACCCAGGTAGTTGACCTCGGTGACCCGGCGGAACTCGGCGGCGGTGATCTCCCAGGCGGGGGCGAACACCGACACCATCGCGTCGTTGACCCAGAGGTCCAGCCCGCCCGCGTGGTGCACCAGGTCGTCGGCGGCCTGCTGCACCGCCCCCGCGTCGGCCACGTCCACCTGGTACGTCCGTACGTCCGCCGCGCCCCGCTGCCGGCAGTCCCGCTCGGCTGCGGCCAGCCCGGCCGAGCCCCGTGCGATCAGCCCCAGCCGTTCGCCCCGCTCGGCGTACGCCCGGGCGACCGCCCGGCCCACCCCGGCGCTGGCCCCGGTGATCATCACGGTTTGGGTCATCGCCGCCCTCCGGGCCTCGTTCGGGCGTCGTAACCCCTCACCGGTTCGCCTTCTGCCGGGTCGCGATGTCGGACAGTCGGCGCAGCGTCTCCTTGTTGCGTTGGTGCAGCACCAGGTCGTTGAGCTTGTTGCGGACCCACCGCAGCGGGCCGGCGGCGAAGTCCTCGCCGATACGGACCCGCGTCGCGCCGTCGCCGACGGGTTCGAGGCTGAAGTCCACGGTCGCCTCACCCGCCGGCCAGAGCCCCGCCTTGAGCACCAGCCGGTGCGGGGGCTCGCAGGCCAGCACGGTGGAGGCGTCCTGGAGGGAGAACGGCCACGGCCCGGCCTTGTGGTGTAGCCGTGCACCGACCCGGGGCCAGGCGTCGTCGACGTCGCGCACGTGTACCGTGCCCACCACCCAGTCACTGTACGTCCAGCCGTCGGCGAGTACGTCGAATACCTGCTGCGGAGGTGCCTGGATCACTTCTTCCACAATCGCCACGGCGTCCCCATACCCGGATCCCGGCAGCCGCTAACGACCCGGGCGGGTTAGCTTCTCGGCGGCGGCGGGTATCGCCGCACCGGAGCCGACGCACGAGCCGGTGTCGCGCCACCGGACACGACGCCCGCCACCCTCCCCGCGCCGGGGCCTTCGACGGTGGCGGCACCGCGCCGCAGGGGAACGTTTACTCCTCGGGGCGCAGGGAACCCGCCGCGCGTGCGACGGGACCAGATGAAGCCGGATCAGTGCAGGTCAGCCCGGGTCGACCCGGGTGCTGGCCGGGGCGGGTCCGGCGGTGTCCTGTTCGACGCGGTGCTGCTGGACCGCGACGGCACGCTGGTGGAGGACGTGCCGTACAACGGTGATCCGGAAAAGGTGCGCCCGATGCCGGGCGCGCGGGAGGCCCTGGACCGGCTGCGCGCCGCGGGGCTGCGGCTGGCGGTGGTGACCAACCAGTCCGGGCTGGCCCGTGGGTACTTCACGGCCGAGCAGCTCGCCCGGGTGCACGCCCGCGTCGAGGAGCTGCTGGGGCCGTTCGACTCGTGGCAGGTGTGCCCGCACGACGACGCCGGGTGTGACTGCCGCAAGCCTGCCCCGGGGCTGGTACGGGCGGCGGCGGCGCGGCTGGGCACGACGCCGCAGCGGTGCGTGGTGGTCGGGGACATCGGGCGGGACATGACGGCCGCGCTGGCCGCCGGAGCGTGCGCGATGCTGGTGCCGACGCCGGTGACCCGGCCCCAGGAGGTGGCGGCGGCCCCGTTCGTCAGCCCCACCCTGTCGGCGGCGGTCGAGGAGATCCTGCGCCGGCAGGCCGCCGTGCTCCCCGTCGCGCCCCGCGCGGCGGGCACGGTGCTGGTGGTGCGCAGCGACTCGGCCGGTGACGTGCTGGTGACCGGGCCGGGCATCCGGGCGGTGGCCGCGCACGCGCGGCGGGTGGTCCTGCTGTGCGGGCCGCGCGGCCGGGCGGCGGCGGAGCTGCTGCCCGGGGTGGACGAGATCATCGAGTGGCCCCTGGAGTGGATCGACCCGGACCCGGGTCGGGTGGACGCGGACCGAACCGGCCGGCTGGTGCAGCGGCTGGCGGCGGTGGGGGCGGACGAGGCGGTGATCTTCACCAGTTTCCACCAGTCGCCGCTGCCGCTGGCCCTGCTGCTGCGACTGGCCGGCGTCCCCCGGATCGCGGCGATCAGCGACGACTACCCGGGCAGCCTCCTCGACGTGCGCCACCGGTCGCCGGCGGGAGTGCCCGAGCCGGAGCGGGCCCTGGCCCTGGCCGCCGCCGCGGGCCACGCCCTGCCCGACGACGACCAGCCCCGGCTGCGCCTGCGCCGCGACGCGGTGCCAGCCCCGCCACCGGAACTGGACCGCCCCGGGTACGTGGTGCTGCACCCCGGCTCGACGGCGACCGCGCGGGCCTGCCCGCCCGAACTGGCCGCCCGGATCGTCCGGGCGCTCATCGGGGCGGGTTACCGGGTGGTGGTCACCGGCGGACCCGCCGAACGCGAACTGACCGCGCGGGCCGCCGCCGGCGCCCACGACCTCGGCGGGCGCACCGGGCTCGCCGAGCTCGCCGGGATCGTCGCCGGCGCCGCCGCCCTCGTCGTCGGCAACACCGGGCCCGCCCACTTGGCCGCCGCGCTCGGCGTGCCCGTGGTCAGCCTGTTCGCCCCGACCGTCCCGTACGGGCAGTGGGGGCCGTACCGGGTGCCCACGGTGCGCCTCGGCGACGCCGAGGCCCCCTGCCGGGACACCCGCGCCGCCACCTGCCCGGTCCCGGGGCACCCCTGCCTGGCCGGGGTCGACCCCGACGCGGTCCTCGACGCGCTCCGCCTCCTCGGCGTCCACGCCGACGCGACCGCCGGCCCGGCCGGTGACGGCAGCCCGGCCGGTCCTCGTGGCACGGCCGGTGACGGCGGCCCCGGCGGTGGGCTGGCGGGCGGTGCGCCGGCCCGGGTGGCCGTGCCGGCCGGTGGCGTCGGGAGCGGCCGATGAACGTCCTGGTGTGGCACGTACACGGCTCCTGGACCACGTCCTTCGTGCACGGCAGGCACCGCTACCTGGTGCCGGTCACCCCCGACCGGGGCCCCTACGGCCTCGGTCGGGCCCGCACCTACCCGTGGCCCGACAACGCCGTCGAGATCACCCCTCACGAGCTGCGCCGGGCTCACGTCGACGTGGTCGTCCTCCAGCGCCCCGAGGAGTTCGACCTGGCCTGCGAGTGGCTGGGCCGGCAAATCGGCCGGGACGTGCCGGCGATCTACGTCGAGCACAACACCCCCAAGGGCGACGTGCCCAACACCCGCCACCCGATGGCCGACCGCGACGACCTGCTGCTCACCCACGTCACCGGGTTCAACGAACTCTTCTGGGACAACGGCGCCACCCGCACCGCCGTCGTCGAACACGGCGTCGTCGCGCCCGGCGTCGAGTGGACCGGCGAACTCGACCGGCTCGCCGTCGTCATCAACGAACCGGTACGCCGCTGGCGGGTCACCGGCACCGACCTGCTGCCCCGCTTCGCCGAGCTGGCCCCCCTCGACGTCTTCGGCATGGGGGTGACCGGCCTGGCCGACCGGCTCGGGCTGCCCGCCGACCGGGTCGCCAGCCACGACGACGTCCCCCAGGAGCGGATGCACGCCGAACTGGGCCGGCGGCGGGCGTACCTGCACCTGTGCCGGTGGACGTCCCTCGGGCTCAGCCTCATCGAGGCCATGACCATCGGCATGCCCGTCGTCGCGCTCGCCACCACCGAGGCGGTGGTGGCCGTGCCGCCCGAGGCCGGTGCGCTCTCCACCCGGGTCGACGACCTGCTGGGGGCTGCCCGCCGGTTCCTCGACGACCCCGAGGCAGCCGGGCAGGCGGGCGCGGCGGCCCGCAAGGCCGCCCAGGACCGCTACGGCCTGGAGCGTTTCCTGGCTGACTGGGACCGGCTGCTGGAGGAGGAAGTATGCGCATCGCGATGATCTCGGAGCACGCCAGTCCACTCGCCGTCCTCGGCGGCGAGGACGCCGGCGGCCAGAACACGCATGTCGCGGAGCTCTCCGCCGCGCTTGTCGCCGCCGGTCACGACGTGCGGGTGTACACCCGCCGCGACGCGGTGGACCTGCCGGTGACCGTCCGCGCCCCCGACGGGTACGACGTGGTGCACGTGCCGGCCGGCCCGGCCGAGCCGGTGGCCAAGGACGCGCTGCTGCCGCACATGCCGGCGTTCGGCCACTGGCTGGCGCAGCGGTGGCGCGCCGGCGACTGGACGCCCGAGGTGGTCCACGCCCACTTCTGGATGAGCGGCCTGGCCGCGCTGGCCGCCGGCCGGCGGACCGGGGTGCCGGTGGTGCAGACGTACCACGCCCTCGGCACCGTGAAGCGGCGGCACCAGGGCGCCCAGGACACCAGCCCGCCCGGCCGGATCCGCGACGAGCGGGAGCTGGGCCGGGCCGTCGACCGGGTGGTGGCGCAGTGCCAGGACGAGGTCGGCGAGCTGGTCCGCCTCGGGGTGCCCCGCAACCGGATCACCGTCGTCCCGTCCGGGGTCAACCTGGCCACGTTCGCCCCGCTCGGCCCGGCCGCCGATCGGGACCCCGGCCGGGCCCGCGTCCTGACCGTCGGACGGCTGGTGGAGCGCAAGGGCTTCCAGGACGTCATCCGCGCGATGTCCCTGGTGCCGGACGCGGAGTGCGTGGTGGTGGGCGGCCCGCCCGAGGGGCTGCTGGAGGCCGACCCGCACGCCCGACGGCTGCGGGCCCTCGCCGAGAAGTGCGGGGTCGCCGATCGGGTGCGGCTGGTCGGCGCGGTGCCACGGGAGGAGATGGGCCGCTGGTACCGCTCCGCCGACGTGCTGGTCGCCGCCCCCTGGTACGAGCCGTTCGGGCTGACCCCGCTGGAGGCGATGGCCTGCGGCGTGCCCGTGGTCGGCACGGCCGTCGGCGGGCTGACCGACACCGTGCTCGATGGGGTCACCGGCGACCTGGTGCCGGCCCGGGACCCGCGCGCGCTGGGCACCGCGATCCGGGGCCTGCTCGACGACCGGATCCGCCGGTTCGCGTACGCCGGAGCGGCCCGCGACCGGGCCCGGCGCAGCTACTCCTGGGCGGTCACCGCCGAGCGGCTGGCCGAGGTGTACGGCGCGGTGACCGCCGTGCGCAGGCCCACCCGGGTGGTCGCCTGATGGCCGCGACCTTCCTGCCCGCCGGCTCCGCCGCCACCTCCCGCCCGGCCGGCACGGCCGAGCCGGCCGCCGCGTCGGTGCTCGACGCGCACCTGGCCGCCCTCGCCGCCGCGCTGCTGCCGTACCGTCGGTCGGAGGAGCTGCTGGCCCGCTGGGGCGGAGAGCTGGCGCACCGGTTGGCCGCCGGCGGCCGACTGCTGGTGGCCGGCAACGGCGGCAGCGCCGCCGAGGCCCAGCATCTCACCGCCGAACTCGTCGGCAAGCTCCGCGACGACCGCGAGCCGCTGTCCGCCATCGCCCTGCATGCCGAGACCAGCGCGCTCACCGCCATCGGCAACGACTACGGCTACGACGAGGTCTTCGCCCGCCAGGTCCGCGCCCACGGCCGGCCCGACGACATCCTGCTGCTCATGTCCACCAGTGGAGCCAGCGCCAACCTCGTCGCCGCCGCCCACGCCGGCCGGGACGCCGGCCTGCGCTGCTGGGCCTTCACCGGCCCCACGCCCAACCCCCTCGCCGACGCCTGCCACGACACCCTCGCCATCGCCTCCCCCGACGGCCAGGTGGTCCAGGAGCTGCACCTGGTCTCCACCCATGTGCTCTGCGAGTACGTAGACCGGGTGCTGCCCGCCGCGCTCGCGGCGGTGGGTCGCCCGGCGGCACCGGCCGCCGGTGGCCGGGAGGCGTCCGGCGGGCAGGTGCGCGCCGGGGTCGAGGTGGTGCTGGACGACGGTACGGGCCGGCAGGTCGAGGCGGGTTGAGGAGGCGAGCTGATGACGGGACCCGTGGTGGTGGTCGGTGACATCCTGCTCGATCGGGACGTCGAGGGGGTGGTGAACCGTCTCTGTCCGGACTCGCCGGTGCCGGTCCTCGACGAGTCCACGGCCGTCGACCGGCCCGGCGGTGCCGGCCTGGCGGCGGTGTTCGCGGCGGCGCAGGGCGCCGAGGTGGCGTTGGTGACCGCCCTCGCAGACGACGCGGGCGGGGCCCGGCTGGCCGAGCTGCTCGCCGCCGCCGGGGTGCGGGTGTACGCGCTGCCGTTGCGCGGCGTCACCTGCGAGAAGATCCGGCTGCACGCCCGGGGTCGGGTGCTGTTGCGCCACGACCGGGGCGGGGCGGCCGGCGAGTCCGGCGAGCCGAGCGAGGCCGTGCTGCGGATGCTGGCCACCGCCTCCGCCGTGCTGGTCAGCGACTACGGCCGGGGGGTGGCCCGGCAGCCGGCCCTGCGGGCGGCGCTCGCCGGCACCCGGGCCCCGGTGGTGTGGGACCCGCACCCGCGCGGCCCGGCCGCGGTGCCCGGGGTGCACCTGGCCACCCCGAACGAGTCGGAGGTGCGCGAGCTGGTGAAGGCCGGGCCGGGCGCGTCCCGGCTGGCCACCGCGTCGCGGGGCGCCCAGGAACTGCGCCGGCGTTGGCGGGCCGGCGCGGTCACCGTGACCCTGGGCGGCGACGGGGCGCTGCTCTGTCACGCCGGCTCCACCCCGCTGGTGGTGCCCGCGCCGGCCAGCGCCGAGGGGGACACCTGCGGCGCGGGCGACCGGTTCGCCGCGACCGCCGCCATCGCCCTTTCCCGGGGCGCGCTGGTTTCCGAGGCGGTGCAGGCGGCCGTCACCGAGGCGTCGGCGTACGTCGCCGCCGGGGGAGTGGCCGCCGCCCTGCCGGCGCCGCCCCGGACCGCCTCCGCGCCGCCGTCGCGCCCCGGTGGGCCCCGGATAGGGGCCGGTGCCGCCGCCGAGGTGGTGGCGAGGGTACGCGCGGCGGGCGGCACCGTCGTGGCCACCGGCGGCTGCTTCGACCTGCTGCATGCCGGGCACGTGGCCACCCTGGAGGCGGCCCGGCAACTCGGCGACTGCCTGGTCGTCTGCGTCAACTCGGACGTGAGCGTGGCCCGGCTGAAGGGGCCGGACCGGCCGGTGGTGCCGCAGGGCGACCGCAGCCGGCTGCTGGCGGCGTTGGGCTGCGTCGACGCGGTCCTGGTCTTCGAGGAGCCCACCCCGGAGGCGGCGCTGACCTGGCTGCGTCCGGACGTGTGGGTCAAGGGCGGCGACTACGCCGGCGGCGGCGAGCCGGCGCTGCCCGAGGCGGAGGTGCTGCGCCGCTGGGGCGGGCACACGGTGGTCGTGCCGTACCTCGACGGGCGCTCGACCACCGACATGATCGCCGTCGCCCGGGCCGGCGGCGTACCCGCCGGTCCTCGGTCCCGGGTCCTCGGGGTGGGCGTCGCCCCGGACGCGGACGGCACGACGATCAAGGGGGCACGATGAACCCAAGCGCACCGGGAGCCGGGCCGAGCGTCCTGGTCACGGGCGGATCCAGCGGGCTGGGGGCGGCCGTGGTGGCCGCCGTGGCGAAGGCGGGCGGCCGGCCGCTGGTGCTGGACCGGCAGCCGCCGGCAGACGGGGTGCCCTGGGTCGAGTGCGACCTGGCCGACACCCGCGCCGCCGAGGCCGCCACCCGGCACCTCGCCGAACGCTCCGGTGGCCTGGACGCCGTCGTCACCGCCGCCGGCGTCGACGTGCCCGGTCGGCTCGCCGACATCCCCGGCGACACCTGGGACCGCATCGTCACCATCGACCTGCTCGCCACCGCCGCGGTGATCCGGGCCGCCCTGCCCTGGCTGGAGGAGTCCCGGGGCAACGTCGTGACCGTGGCGTCCACGCTGGGCGTCAAGGCGGTCGGCGACGCCACCGCGTACTGCGCCGCGAAGTTCGGCGTGGTCGGTTTCACCCGCGCCCTGGCCGCCGAGCTCGCCGGCACGGTCGGCGTCACCCTGCTCGTTCCCGGCGGCATGCGCACCGCCTTCTTCGACGAACGCGACCCCCGGTACCGCCC
>NZ_SMKJ01000141.1:0-17071 GCF_004348615.1 Micromonospora sp. KC207 | reverse complement strand
GCCCCGCGCCGCCTACTGGCCGGCGCGACCGCCGCCGTCGGTGTCGCCGCCCTGCTCGTCGCCACCCCGATCACCCCGCCCGCGAACGCCGCCGCCGCGAACGCCGCCGCCGCCGCGAACGCCGCCGAGACCAGCTCGTTCGCCGCCAACGACTACTGCCTGGGCGAGTGCGGCGACATCGTGCCACCCGGCCAGAACGGCAACGCCACGCTCGTCGAGGTCCTCGCCAACCAGACCATCGGCACGCTGCCCCGGCACTCCGCCGACCAGCTCGGCAAGTACGCCGACCTCGTCTACGGCTACGCCGGCCTGCGCCCCGAGCAGATCGGCACCTTCTTCAACGACGCATCCTTCGGCGTGCCCTCCGGGCAGATCGAGCGGGACTACTCGCCCCGCGCGGACGTGCGGGTCGTGCGGGACCGGGCCACCGGCGTCCCGCACGTCACCGGCACCACCCGGGGCGGCACCATGTACGGGGCCGGGTACGTCGGCGCCGAGGACCGGCTGTTCACCATGGACCTGATGCGTCACGTCGGCCGGGGCACCCTCACCCCGTTCGCCGGCGGCGCCCCCAGCAACCGGGCCCTGGAGCAGAGCGTCTGGCGCAACTCGCCGTACACCGAGGCGGACCTCGTCGCGCAGGTCGAGGCGCTGCGCGCCAAGGGTCCGCGCGGCGAGCAGCTCTACGCCGACGTCCAGGAGTACGTGGCCGGGGTCAACGCCTACATCGGCGTCTGCATGGCCAACCGCAACTGCCCGGGCGAGTACGTCCTCACCGGACACCTCGACGCGATCACCAACGAGGGCGGCCCGAAGCCGTTCACGATGACCGACCTCATCGCGATCGCCGGCGTGGTCGGCGGCCTGTTCGGCGGCGGGGGCGGTACCGAGATGCAGTCCGCGCTGGTCCGCATCGCCGCCCGCGCCAAGTACGGCCCGACCGAGGGCGACAAGGTGTGGACGGCCTTCCGCAACCAGAACGACCCGGAGACGGTGCTGACCCTGCACGACGGGCAGAGCTTCCCCTACGGTTCCGCCTCCCCGGACGCGGCGAGCGTGGTGCTGCCCGACGCCGGCACGGCCAAGGTGGAGCCGGTCTTCACCGACCCCACCGGCTCCGCCACCAGCAGGGCCACCGGCAACAGCGGCTCCGAGCTGGCCGCCGCGCTGTCCGGGCTGACCATCGACCCGGCCCACCGGGGCATGTCCAACGCGGCCGTCGTCTCCGCCGCGAACTCCGCGACCGGGCACCCGGTGGCCGTGTTCGGGCCGCAGACCGGCTACTTCTCCCCCCAGCTTCTGATGATCCAGGAGTTGCAGGGCCCGGGGATCAGCGCCCGGGGCGCGGCGTTCGCCGGCCTCAACCTCTACGTGCTGCTCGGCCGGGGCCAGGACTACGCCTGGAGCGCCACCTCCTCGATCCACGACATCACCGACACGTACGCGGTGCCGCTGTGCACCACCGACGGCAGCCCGCCGACGCTGACCAGCGACCACTACCTCTACCGGGGGCAGTGCGTGGCGATGGAGCAGCTCGCGCACACCAACAAGTGGAAGCCGACAGCCGCCGACACGACGCCCGCCGGGTCGTACAAGCTGGTGGCCTGGCGCACGAAGCTCGGCCTGGTCGCCTGGCGCGGGACCGTCGGCGGCAAGCCGCACGCGTTCACCCAGCTCCGCTCCACCTACCGGCACGAGGCCGACTCCGCGATCGGCTTCCAGATGTTCAACGACCCGACCCAGATGGGCACCGCCGACGCCTTCGTCGCCTCGGCGAGCAACGTCGAGTACGCGTTCAACTGGTTCTACGTCAACTCCACCCAGTCGGCGTACTTCAACTCCGGGCTCAACCCGCTGCGCGCGCCCGGGTCCAACCCGAACCTGCCGATGAAGGCCGAGCCCGCGTACGAGTGGCAGGGCTTCCAGCCCGACACGAACACCGCCAGCTACGCGCCGCGGTCGGCCCACCCCAACTCGGTGGACCAGGACTACTACATCAGCTGGAACAACAAGCAGGCCAAGGACTTCGGCGGCGCCGACGGCAACTTCAGCTTCGGCGCGGTGCACCGGGGCGACCTGCTCGACAAGCCACTGAAGGCTGGCATCGCCGCCGGAAAGAAGTACGACCGGGCCACGCTGACCGAACTGGTGCAGCGGGCCGGCCTGACCGACCTGCGCGGGGTCGAGGTGCTCGACGAGCTGATCCGGGTGCTGGAGAGCCAGCCCGTCGGCGACGCCGCCCTGGCCGCCGAGATCGGAAGGCTCAAGGCCTGGCGGCAGGCCGGCGCGCTGCGGGTAGAGACGGCCAAGGGCTCGAAGGTGTATCAGCACGCCGACGCCATCCGCACCTTCGACGCCTGGTGGCCGCTGCTGGTGCGGGGCATGTTCCGCGACCCCCTCGGCCCCGACCTGTACCAGTCGCTGATCAACGCCCTCCAGATCAACGAGTCCCCCTCCGGCCACCAGCAGGGCGACAAGTCGACCCTGCCCACGGCCGCGAACGAGGCCCAGGCGCACAAGGGCTCGTCGTTCCAGTACGGCTGGTGGGGATACGTCGACAAGGATCTGCGCGCGGTCCTCGGCGACCCGGTCTCCGGCGGCCTCGGCCGCACCTACTGCGGCGGCGGCGCCCTCGCCGGCTGCCGACAGATCCTGCTCGACACGCTGCGCACGGCAGCGGCGACCCCGGCCGCCACCACCTACCCGGGCGACGCCACCTGCGCGGCGGGCGACCAGTGGTGCGCCGACGCGATCGTCCAGTCGCCGCTGGGCGGGATCAAGCACCCCGCGATCGCCTGGCAGAACCGGCCCACCTACCAGCAGGTGGTGTCGTTCCCGGCGAAGCGCGGCGACGACGTGGGCAACCTTGCCGCCGGGAAGGCGGTGACCGCGTCGAGCGCCCAGGTCGGCTACGCCGCCACCAAGGCCGTCGACGGGGACCTGGGCACCCGGTGGGCCAGTTCCTGGGCCGACGACCAGACGCTCACCGTCGACCTGGGCTCGGCCCGGCAGGTGAGCCGGGTGGCGCTGGCCTGGGAATCGGCCTACGCGCGGTCGTACCGGATCGAGGTCTCCGCCGACGGCTCGACCTGGCGCACGGCCTGGTCCACCACGGCCGGCGACGGCGGCACCGACGTGGTCGCGTTCGGCACCGAGACCGCGCGGTACGTGCGGATGCACGGCCTGACCCGGGCCACGTCCTACGGCTTCTCGCTGTGGGAGATGTCCGTGTACGCGCGCTGACGCGCGAGCACGGCGGCCGGCCCGGGGCGACCCGGGCCGGCCGCCGCCGTTCAGGCCAGGCTGATCCGGTCGCCGTCGATCTTGAGCTCCTTGGCCGCGAGGGCCTTCGTCGCCGGGCCCGACGTCACCGAGCCGTCGGTGATGGAGAACTTGCTGTTGTGGCAGGTGCAGTTGATGGTGCCGCCGTCGACATTCGACACCGGGCAGCGCTGGTGGGTGCAGATCGGGTCGAACCCCTTGAACGTGCCGGCCTCGGGCTGGGTGATCACCACGCCCTTGGCGGCGAACACCGCGCCGCCGCCGACCGGGATGTCGGCGGTGCTGGCCAGCGCGCCGGAGTCGCCGGCGCCGCCGGTCGCCGAGGCCCCGCCAGTCGGCGCGGAGTCGCCGCCAGTCGGCGCGGAGTCGCCGCCGCCCTCGGCGTCGCTGCCGCACGCCGCCAGGACGATCGTCGCGCCTACCGCCCCGGCACCGGCGAGGAGGGCGCGCCGCGTCTGCGTGGCCGGCCCGGTCTGCACCTGCTCGTCACTCATGTCTGGCCTCTCTGTCGACTGCCCGGCCCGTGAACTCCCCGGACCTCGTTGGAGTCCACGGATCACTGTGCCTGAAGGTTCAGTCGACCACAGCGATCGTCTCGGCGGAACGGGCCGGGGGCGTCCCGTCGCCGGAGCGCCCCCGGTGCGGCCGGTCGGTCAGCGCGCCCCGGCCGGGACCTTTCGGGCCCGGGGGCGGGTGGCGGCGCCGTTGGCCTTCGCGGCCCGGCCGGTGGCCGCCTTCGCGCCCCGCGCCTCGCCGTCGAGCCCGAGCACCGGGCGCAGGAACCGGCCGGTGTGGCTCTCGGGGACCTCGGCGACCTCCTCGGGGGTGCCGGTGGCCAGCACCGTGCCGCCCCGGTGGCCGCCCTCGGGGCCCATGTCGATCAGCCAGTCGGCCGTCTTGATCACGTCGAGGTTGTGCTCGATGGTGATCACCGTGTTGCCCTTGTCGACCAGGCCCTCCAGCACCATCAGCAGCTTGCGGATGTCCTCGAAGTGCAGGCCGGTGGTCGGCTCGTCGAGCACGTAGACCGTCCGGCCGGTCGAGCGCTTCTGCAACTCGGAGGCGAGCTTGACCCGCTGCGCCTCGCCGCCGGAGAGCGTCGGCGCGGGCTGGCCCAGCCGGACGTAGCCCAGGCCGACGTCGACCAGCGTCTTGAGGTGCCGGTGGATCGCCGGGATCGCGGAGAAGAACTCGGCGGCCTCCTCGATCGGCATCTCCAGCACGTCGGAGACGGTCTTGCCCTTGTAGTGCACCTCCAGGGTCTCCCGGTTGTACCGGGCGCCCTTGCAGACCTCGCACGGGACGTACACGTCGGGCAGGAAGTTCATCTCGATCTTGATAGTGCCGTCGCCGGAGCACGCCTCGCACCGGCCGCCCTTGACGTTGAACGAGAACCGCCCCGGCCCGTACCCCCGGACCTTGGCCTCGGTGGTCTCGGCGAACAACTTGCGGACGTGGTCCCAGACGCCGGTGTAGGTGGCCGGATTGGACCTGGGGGTGCGGCCGATCGGCGACTGGTCGACGCCGACCACCTTGTCCACGTGCTCCAGGCCGCTGATGCGGGTGTGCCGGCCCGGCACGTGCCGCGCCCCGTTGATCTGGTTGGCCAGCACCGCGTGCAGGATGTCGTTGACCAGGGTCGACTTGCCGGAGCCGCTGACCCCGGTGACCGCGATGAGCTGGCCCAGCGGGAACGACACGGTCAGGTTGCGCAGGTTGTGCTCCCGCGCGCCGTGCACCACCAACTCCCGGCCCGGGATCTGCGGCCGGCGGCCCTTCGGCGTCGGGATCTCCCGCCGCCCCGACAGGTACGCCCCGGTAACCGACTCCGGGTTGGCCAGCAGGTCGGGCACCGACCCGGAGTGCACGATCCGGCCGCCGTGCTCCCCCGCGCCCGGCCCGATGTCGACGATCCAGTCGGCGGTGCGGATGGTGTCCTCGTCGTGCTCGACCACGATCAGGGTGTTGCCCAGCCCACGCAGCCGCACCAGCGTCTCGATGAGCCGGTGGTTGTCGCGTTGGTGCAGGCCGATGGACGGCTCGTCGAGCACGTAGAGCACCCCGACCAGGCCGGAACCGATCTGGGTGGCCAGCCGGATGCGCTGGGCCTCGCCGCCGGACAGGGTGCCGGCCGGGCGGTCCAGGGACAGGTAGTCCAGCCCGACGTCGAGCAGGAACTTCAACCGGGCGTTGATCTCCTTGAGCACCCGCTCGGCGATCAGCTTCTGCCGGTCGGTCAGCTCGATGCCGGCCAGCAGCTCGGCGCACTCGCCCACCGACAGGTTGCACACCTCGGCGATGCTCTTGCCGGCCAGGGTGACCGCGAGCACCTCGGGCTTGAGCCGCGCGCCGCCGCAGGCCGCGCAGGGCACGTCGCGCATGTAGCCCTCGTACTTCTCCCGCGACCACTCGCTCTCGGTGTCGGTGTGCCGCCGCTCGATCCACTGCACCACGCCCTCGAAGCCGGTGAAATAGGAGCGCTCGCGGCCGTACTTGTTGCGGTAGCGCACGTGCACCTGGTCGCCGGAGCCGTGCAGGATCGTCTTCTGCGCCCGCGCCGGCAACGCCCGCCACGGGGTGTCGACGTCGAAGTGCTCGGTCTCGCCCAACGCCTCCAGCAGGCGCAGGAAATATTCCAGGTTGTGCCCGTTCGACCAGGGCTGGATCGCGCCCTCGCGCAGGGTGCGCTCCGGATCGGGGACGATCAGCTCCGGGTCGACCTCCTTCTTCGTGCCCAGGCCGGTGCACTCCGGGCACGCGCCGTACGGGGCGTTGAACGAGAAGACCCGGGGCTCCAGGTCCTCGATCGCCAGGGGGTGGTCGTTGGGGCAGGCCAGGTGCTCGGAGTAGCGGCGCTCCCGGTCCGGGTCGTCCTCGGCGAGGTCGACGAAGTCGAGCAGCACCAGGCCGTTGGAGAGGCCGAGCGCCGCCTCCACCGAGTCGGTCAGCCGCTGCTTCGCGCCGGCCTTGACGGTGAGCCGGTCGATCACCACCTCGATGGTGTGCTTCTCCTGCTTCTTGAGCTTCGGCGGCTCGGTCAGCGGGTGGACCACGCCGTCGACCCGGGCCCGGGCGTACCCCTTGCCTTGGAGCTCGG
The DNA here is from genome assembly GCF_004348615.1 of Micromonospora sp. KC207. Classification (NCBI taxonomy): domain Bacteria; kingdom Bacillati; phylum Actinomycetota; class Actinomycetes; order Micromonosporales; family Micromonosporaceae; genus Micromonospora; species Micromonospora sp. KC207. The sequence continues at coordinate 10,692 of NZ_SMKJ01000141.1, read as the reverse complement.
CGAAGAGGTCGACGTACTCGCCCTTGCGGCCCCGCACCACCGGGGCCAGCACCATGAACCGGGTGCCCTCGGCCATCGCGAGGACCCGGTCGACGATCTGCTGCGGGCTCTGCCGGGAGATCCGCTCCCCGCAGACCGGGCAGTGCGGTTCGCCGACGCGGGCGTAGAGCAGGCGCAGGTAGTCGTAGACCTCGGTGATCGTGCCGACGGTCGAGCGCGGGTTGCGTGAGGTGGACTTCTGGTCGATGGAGACGGCGGGGCTGAGGCCCTCGATGAAGTCGACGTCCGGCTTGTCCATCTGGCCGAGGAACTGCCGGGCGTACGAGGAGAGCGACTCGACGTAGCGGCGCTGCCCCTCGGCGAAGATGGTGTCGAAGGCCAGGCTCGACTTGCCGGACCCCGAGAGCCCGGTGAAGACGATCAGGGCGTCCCGGGGCAGGTCGAGACTGACGTCGCGCAGGTTGTGCTCGCGCGCGCCACGGATGATCAGTCGGTCGGCCACTGTCCGTGTACTCCCGGTGAAGAAGGCGAGGAGGATCTGCCCGCTCGGGGGCGGTCGGATGGGTTCCGGGACGGCCCTGAGCGGTCGTGCGGGCGCAGATGAAGCGCCTCGGCAACTCTAACCCCGAGGTGTGACAACTTCCCGCGCCCGCACATTCCCCCAGGTCATCCCGGTCACGCCGGAGCGTGTCACGGCCCGGTGGACCTCCCCCGCCCGTGGCCCCGGCGACCGGCCGCCCACCCGCGCGCCGATCAGCTCCACGCCACCGGGGCAACACCCTGCGTCACGATCGGGCCGTCCGTCGGCACCCGCCGCGCCAGCCGCCCCGCCGCTCGGCGGCCAGCCGGGCCTCCCGACGCCGACTCTCGGAGGCGACCTCCCGTTGCAGCCGACGCCAACTGTCGTAGCGCCGGACGGTCAACTCGCCGGCGGCGAGGGCGCCACGGACCGCGCAGCCCGGCTCGGCGTCGTGCGCGCAGTCGCCGTACCGGCAGCCGGCGGCCAGTTCGGTGATGTCGGTGAAGGCCCGGTCCAGGCCGGCCGCGCCGTCGAGCAGGCCGACCGCCCGTACCCCCGGGGTGTCCAGCACCGCGCCGCCGCCCGGCACCGGCACCAGAGCCCGCCAGGTAGTGGTGTGCCGGCCCTTGCCGTCGACCCGGCGGATCGCCTCAGTCGGCATCACCACCGCCCCGGCCAGAGCGTTGACCAGGCTCGACTTGCCGGCGCCGGACGGACCGAGCAGCCCGAGGGTGCGACCCGGAGCGACGTACGGGCGCAGCGCGTCGAGGCCGTCGCCCCGCTCCGCGCTGACCGGCAGCACCGGCACCCCGGGGGCGGCCCCGGCGAACTGCCGGGCGATCGCCGCCGGGTCGGCGGCGAGGTCCACCTTGGCGAGCACCACCAGCGGCGTGGCGCCCGAGAAGTGCACCAGGGACAGCAGCCGCTCGATCCGGGCGACGTCCGGCTCAGGGTGCACCGGCTCGACGACGGCCGCCGCGTCGAGGTTGGCGGCGAGCACCTGCCCGCTGGCGTCCTTGCCGGCGGTGCGGCGCACCAGCGCCGTGCGCCGGGGCAGCACGGACTCCACGGTGACCGGCCCGTCGGGCCAGGCGCGCAGCAGCACCCAGTCGCCGGCGCAGGGCAGCCGGGTCAGGTCGCGGGCCGCGTCGGCCAGCACCGCCGGGCCCAGGGTGGCACGGATCGGCCCGTCCGCGCCGAGCACGGTGCACACGCCGCGGTCGACGCGGGCCACCCGGCCCGGACGCCGGTTGGGGCGGGCACGTGCGAGGGCCGCCCATTCGGCGTCCCAGCCGAGGGCGGTCAGATCGATGGTCATGGCAACCTTTCGGGATCGGAGAACACGGTGGGGCGACACGCGTGCTACGACCGGCATGGGCACCACCTCCTCCGATCCCCCGGTGTCGCGTTCACCGCCGACGGTAGGGGCCACGCCGACTCGCCGAAAGCGATTTCCCCGGGCGACGCCGGGGCCGGCGGACCGCTAGGGTTCGAGGCGTGACCGCGGACCCGCTGCTGCTGACCGGTGACCTCGACGACGCCACAACCCGGCTGCTGCGCGCCGTCGCCGCCCTCGACGACGCGGACATCGCCGCGCCGTCGGTGCTGCCCGGCTGGAGCCGGGGCCACGTGCTGACCCACCTGGCCCGCAACGCCGACGGGTTCGTCAACCTGCTCACCTCCGCGCGCACCGGCGAGCGCATCCCGATGTACGCCAGCGCCGCGACCCGCACCGCCGACATCGCCGCCGGGGCGTCCCGCCCGCCCGCCGCCCACCTGGACGACCTGCGCCGCTCGGCGGAACGGTTCGCCGAGGCGGTCGCCGCGATGCCCGTGCAGGCGTGGGCGGCCACCGTGGAGACCCGACGCGGCCCGTGGCCGGCGGCCACCCTGGTCTGGGGGCGGCTGCGGGAGGTCGAGGTGCACCACGTCGACCTGGCCGCCGGCTACGGGCCGGCCGACTGGCCCGAGGCGTTCGCCCAGCGGCTGCTGCACGAGGTCACCACCGACCTGGCCAGCCGGGGCGACGCGCCGGCGATGGTGCTGCGGTTCGACGGCAGCCACCATGCACTGGTCGTCGGCGACCCCGCCGGCGCGCCCACGGTCACCGGTCCCGCCCACGGGCTCGCCGCCTGGCTGATCGGCCGTGGCGGCACCGACACGCTCCTCGTCACCCCCGACGGCCCCCTGCCGACTCCACCGGAATGGATGTGACCGACACATGGCCTACAGCGGAGACGTCAGCCCCGGCGGCGCGCCGGCGGTACGCGAACTCGACGGGCTCACCATCACCAAGGTGTCGGTGGGGCCGATGGACAACAACGCCTACCTGCTGCGGTGCCACGGCACCGGCGAGCAGCTACTGATCGACGCGGCCAACGAGGCGCCCCGGCTGCTGGAGCTGGTCGGCGACGCCGGCCTGGCCACCGTGGTCACCACCCACCAGCACATGGACCACTGGGTGGCGCTGGAGGAGATCGTCGCGAAGACCGGCGCGCGGGCGCTGGTGCACGCCGACGACGCCGCCGGCCTGCCGATCCCGGCGACGCCACTGGCCGACGGCGACACGGTGGCCGTCGGCGACCGTGAGCTGGAGGTGATCCACCTGCGGGGGCACACGCCGGGCTCCATCGCCCTGCTCTACCGCGACCCGGCGGGCGTCCCGCACCTGTTCACCGGCGACAGCCTCTTCCCCGGCGGCGTCGGCAACACGGACAAGGACCCGCAGCGGTTCGGTCAGCTCATCGACGACGTGGAGCACCGGCTGTTCGACCGGCTTCCGGACGAGACCTGGTTCTACCCAGGGCACGGCAGAGACTCGACGATCGGCACCGAACGCCCGTCGCTGCCGCAGTGGCGGGCCCGCGGCTGGTGACCGCCGGCGGCCGGAGCACCCGGCCCCGACGCTGCGGGCTACGGCGCGCCAGCCCCTGCCGCTCGGGCCACCGGCGCGTCTGTCGCGGCGGTCGGGCGACCGGGGCGGGCATGCCGGCCGCGCGCAGCCCGCGGCGGGTGACGAGCAGCACCACGCCGGCCAGCAGCAGCCCGACCGCCATGGTTATCAGCAGCGGGGAGACGTCCACCGGCAGCAGGCCGGCCAACGTGCGGGACAGCGTGGCGAGGGCCACGTAGAGGCCGGCCCAGAGCGCTGCCCCGACGCTCGCGCAGGCCAGGAACCGCCGGTACGACATCCGCAGGCTGCCCGCCGCCAGCGGCAGCAACGCGTTGAACACCGGCAGGAAGGGCGCGACCAGCACCATCCGGCCGCCGCCTCGGCGCAGGGCGGACTCGGCCGCCGCCCATCGGGGCTCCCCGATCCAGCCGCCGACGCGGCTGTGCCGCAGCCGGTCGCCGTAGCGCCGGCCCACGAGGAAACTCAGCGACCATCCGGCCACGCAGCCGGCGACCACGGCGGCGACGGTGCTCGCGGCGGTCGCCGGCCGCCCGACGCTGACCGCGGCGAGGATCGCGACGTCGCCGGGGACCAGCACCCCCACCAGCGGTACGGCGTCGAAGAGCATCACCACCCCGACCATCACCACCAACAGGAGGGTGGGCAGCTTTCCGACGTGCTCCGTCCAATCCGCCATGGCCCGTACGCTACGACCGGTCTGCCACCGGGGACATCGGGTTTGAACCCCCAGCCGACCCTGAACCCGCCTCGGGGTCCGTCCCGCCGAACCGGGGCCGCAGCACCTCCACCTGGCGCACCGAAGAGTCGACGGCCGGCTCGGTGGTGGGCACCCGGTAGCTGGTCACCGGGTCCAGCAGGTCCCGGGGCAGGTGGCCCCGGCCGGGGTCGCCCACCAGCACCCGGCTGCCCCGGGCCACGGCGCGGCGCAGGAACGGCAGCACCCGGGCGGCCAGCTCCCGGTCGTAGAAGACGTCGCCGGCGACGAGCAGGTCCGCGTCCCCGCCGTCGGAGTCGAGCAGGTCCTCGCCGGTGGCGACGACGGCGACCCGGTTGGCGCGGGCGTTGACGGTGACCGCCGCGACGGCGTACGGGTCGATGTCGTTGGCGACGACCCGGGCCGCGCCGGCCAGCGCGGCGGCGATCGCGACGAGCCCCGAGCCGGCGGCCAGGTCGAGCACCCGGCGGCCGGCGGCCAGCTCGGGGTGGTCGAGCAGGTGCCGGGCCAGGGCCTGCCCACCGGCCCAGGCCGACGCCCAGTACGGCGGCGGCAGGGCGTGGCCGGCGGCGGCCTCCATCCGGGCCCACCAGACGATGGCGTCCTCGGCGAGATGCAGCCGCACCTCGGGCACGAAGGGGGTGGGGACGAGCCGCAGCCGGTCCAGACCCTCGCCGGGCGCGTCGATCTCCCGCTCCAGCACGGTCAGCGCGATGGCTGCGGGACTCCTCACCGGGGCAAGCATGCCGTAGCTGGCCGGCTGTTGGGCGCGTTTCCCCCCGGTCCGCGTCCGGGGCGCGATTATTTTCGGGGAACGCCCTGCGGCACTTCGCCCAGCAGATCCGGCTTTCGACAGTTAGGGTCGGGGAGGTACAGGGCGATCATCGACCGGCGGTCGGGGGTCACCCGTTTTGAACAGGGAGAGATGCATGGCTACCGGCACGGTCAAGTGGTTCAACTCGGAAAAGGGCTTCGGCTTCATCGAGCAGGACGGCGGAGGTCCGGACGTGTTCGTCCACTACTCGGCCATCGCGACGAGCGGCTACCGGGAACTCAACGAGGGCCAGAAGGTCGAGTTCGAGGTGACCCAGGGGCAGAAGGGCCCGCAGGCGGACAACGTCCGCCCGATGTAGCTCCGTGCCGGTGGCGACGGCCGGGTCGACAACCCCGGCCGTCGCCGCAGCGCACCGTTGCCCGCCGCCCGGCGTACGTTTGCCGCGCGGCGGGCGCTTCGTTTCCCCGGCGAGGTCAACGCGTAGGGCGGCGCGGCGGCTCCGGGCGGGCCGCCCGGACCTGGTCGCGATGCTCCCGCATGGCGGCGACCATGACCGTCATGAAGCGGCGCACCACTTCCAGCTCGTCCTCGCTGAAGTCGGCCATCGCCGCGTCGGTGCGGTTCCCGAGCGGCCGGAAGAACTCCATGGCCAGCGCCGCGCCCCGGTCGGCGTAGCGCAGGAAGACCTTACGGCGGTCGCTGGAGTCGCGGTCCCGGCGAACGTGCCCGGCACGTTCCAGCCGGTCGATCAGCGCGGTCACCGAACCGGAGGACAGGTTCAGCTTCTCGCCCAGCCGGCCCGGGGTGATCGGGGCGCCGGCGAACTCGGCGTCCACGACGGCGACGAGGGCGTGCAGGTCGGTGCCGTTGAGCCCGTGCAGGCCGGCGAAGGCGTGCCCGATGTGCTGGGCGTCGATCGAGTAACGCCGCAGGTCGTTGGTGATATCGGCGACGAGTTGCTCACGGCGGGTGTCCCGCCGCCAATACATGCCGTGCGATGCCACGACGTCACCCTCCTCCCCGTGCCTGCCTCTTGCAGTATAGTCGAGCACCAATAATCTCGCCTATCGAGATACTCGACAAACGTAATTCCGCCCCCGGTGACCGGCGCCAGGCGGTACGACGGTGCCGGCGGCGGCGGCACGCTCGCCGCCAGCTACGACTGCGAAGGCCAACGGCAAGGACCTACGGCTGCTCCTGCCGATCATCCTGCTGCTCGTCAACGCGTTGCTCGTGCTGCTGCTGCGCGGCCTGGTCGCGCCGGCGCTGCCGCGGCGGCGGAGACCCCGCGTCCCCGCCGCCGGTCGGGCCGGCCGCGCCGACCGCCCGTTCCCGGGTCGCCCAGGCGACCATGAACAGCGCGGTCCAGGTCACCCCGAGCAGCACCGACGTGACCGTGCTGCTGGCGGTGCCCTGCCCGAGGTAGAGCCGCGCGCCGCCGATGGTGCCCACCCCGGCTGCGGCGGCCGTCCACACGGCCACCGCCACCGGCCAGCGCGCGCCCCGCGACAGCAGCCACGCCAGGGTGCACAGGCTCGCCGCCATCACCGCGTGCTGCGTCGCGAACAGCACGCCCTCCTCACCCGACGCGAGCCGGCCCGGTGCGACCATGTCGGCGACCACGCCGAGCACCACCAGCGGCAGGAACGCCCCGACCGTGCCCACCACGTCGAGCGGGGCGGCCCGCGAAACCGGCCCGCCGCGCCCCGGGCAGGACCGCTGCCGCCAGGCCCGGCCGAGGGCGACCACGGTCACCAACGCGATCAGCACCGAGCCGCGCGACACGGAGACCACGGTGAGCGCGACCTCGGCGGCGCCGGGGGTACGCCGGTCGGCGAACCAGTCGGCGATCGCGTCGTCGACCACCGCCAGCCCGCTCCACCGCATCGCCGCACCGAGCAGCCAGGCGATGGCCGACCCGGCCACGAACAGCAGCACCAGCCCCGCGCCCAGGTTGATCAGCAGCGTCCAGCCGGGACCGACCCGCATCGCCAGCAGGAAGAGCAGCACCCCGTACCGGGCGGACAGCCAGCGCACCGGCGGCAGCGCCGCCGCCCGGGTCAGCAGCGCCCGCGCCGGGTCCGGGTGGCGACCCAGCCAGCGGCCCACCAGCACCACGGCGAGCACCCCGCCGCACAGCACCAGCACCACGCCGGTGGCCCGGCCGAGCAGCCGGGAGACCGTCTCGTACGATTCCCCGGCCAGGTTGCCCGCCAGCACCGACCCGCCCACCCAGGTCACCACGCCGGCGAGGTTCCACGGCGCGAACCGGCGGTACGGCATGCCCGCCGCCCCCGCCAGGCGGGGCGCGAGGGTACGCGCGAACGCCACCCAGCGGGCCGTGCACACCCCCCGCCCGCCGAGTCGCTCCAGCAGCGCATCGGCGCGCCGCCACCGGTGCGGCCCGACCCGCGCCCCGAACCCGGAGGCGCGCAGCCGGGGCCCGTACCGGCGGCCCGCCCGGAACGCCAACGTGTCCCCGGTCACCGCTGCGAGAATCATCACCAGCAGGGCGGGGCCGAGCCGCAGCGTGCCGGTGTACGTAAGGAAGCCGACCAGCAGCAGGGTCGCCTCACCCGGCACCAGCAGCCCGACGATCACCGCCGTCTCGCCGGCCACGATCGCCGCGGCGACCAGGTAGACCAGCAGGGGCGGCAGGCCCTGCACCGAGTTCAGCAGATCGCGCACGATGGCCCCCGGCTCACGCCGCCAGCATGACAGCCGGGGTACGGACACCGACAGTCGCACAGCCACTAGATCAGGGAAGCCCGGGGGTGACCCCCGACGCCGCCCCTGATCCGCGCAGGCGGGAGGATGGAGCCCATGCAGCTTCGCACCGACCTCCGCAACGTCGCCATCATCGCCCACGTCGACCACGGCAAGACCACCCTGGTCGACGCCATGTTGCGGCAGGCCGGCGCCTACGGCGCCCGCGGTGAGACGACCGAGCGGGTGATGGACTCGATGGACCTCGAAAGGGAGAAGGGCATCACCATTCTGGCCAAGAACACCGGCGTGCGGTACCTGCCGGCGGACGGGTCGGAGCCGGTCATCATCAACATCATCGACACCCCGGGCCACGCCGACTTCGGCGGCGAGGTCGAACGCGGCCTCACCATGGTCGACGGCGTGGTGCTGCTGGTCGACGCCAGTGAGGGCCCGCTGCCGCAGACCCGCTTCGTGCTGCGCAAGGCGCTGCGTGCCCGGTTGCCGATCATTCTGGTGATCAACAAGGTGGACCGTCCCGACGCCCGGATCAAGGAGGTCGTGGACGACACCTACGAACTCTTCCTCGACCTGGACGCCGACGAGGAGCAGATCGACTTCCCGATCGTCTACGCCTGCGCCCGCGACGGCATCGCCTCGCTCACCCAGCCGGCCGACGGCTCGGTCCCCCAGGACAGCACGAGCCTGGAGCCGCTGTTCCGCGCCCTGCTTGACACCATCCCGCCGCCCGCGTACGAGCAGGACGCGCCGATGCAGGCCCACGTCACCAACCTCGACGCCTCGCCGTTCCTCGGCCGGCTGGCACTGTGCCGGGTCCGGCAGGGCACCATCGCGAAGGGCCAGACCGTCGCCTGGTGCCGCACCGACGGCAGCACCCAGCGGGTCCGCATCTCGGAGCTGCTGATGACCGAGGGCCTGGAGCGCAAGCCCGCCGACTCGGCCGGCCCGGGCGACATCATCGCCGTCGCCGGCATTCCCGAGATCATGATCGGCGAGACCCTGGCCGACGCGGAGAACCCGATCCCGCTGCCGTTGATCACCGTCGACGAGCCGGCGATCTCGATGACCATCGGCACCAACACCTCGCCACTGGTCGGCCGGGTCAAGGGCGCCAAGGTCACCGCCCGGATGGTCAAGGACCGCCTCGACAAGGAGCTGGTCGGCAACGTCTCGCTGCGGGTGCTGCCCACCGAGCGCCCCGACGCCTGGGAGGTACAGGGCCGCGGCGAGCTGGCGCTGGCCATCCTCGTCGAGCAGATGCGCCGCGAATCCTTCGAGCTGACCGTCGGCAAGCCGCAGGTCGTCACCAAGGAGATTGACGGCAAGACCTGCGAACCGGTCGAACGGCTCACCATCGACGCCCCCGACGACTACCTGGGGGCGATCACCCAGCTCCTGGCCACCCGCAAGGGCCGGATGGAGCAGCTGGTCAACCACGGCACCGGCTGGATCCGGATGGAGTGGCTGGTCCCGGCGCGCGGCCTGATCGGTTTCCGCACCGAGTTCCTCACCGAGACCCGGGGCACCGGCATCCTGCACCACGTCTTCGAGTCCTACGAGCCGTGGTTCGGCGAGCTACGTACCCGCAACAACGGCTCCCTGGTCGCCGACCGGGCCGGCGCGGTCACCGCGTTCGCGATGACCAACCTGCAGGAACGCGGCCAGCTCTTCGTCGAGCCGGGCACCGAGGTGTACGAGGGCATGATCGTCGGGGAGAACTCCCGCTCCGACGACATGGACGTCAACATCACCAAGGAGAAGAAGCTCACCAACATGCGGGCGTCGACCTCCGACGAGACCGAGAAGCTCATCCCGCCGCGCAAGCTGTCGCTGGAGCAGGCCCTGGAGTTCTGCCGCGAGGACGAATGCGTCGAGGTCACCCCGGCCGCGGTCCGCATCCGCAAGGTCGTCCTCGACCAGACCCAGCGCGCCCGCGCCACGGCCCGCCGCAAGCACGCCGGCTGACCCCCTGCCACCGGCCCCCGGTCACCCGGGGGCCGGATCGGCTACCGTCACCGGCATGATCTGGGACGAACTCGACGCCCGCCTCGACGCGCTGCCGGGCACCGTCTCGGCGTACGCGGGCCGCGTCGACGCCCCGCCCACCTGGGCCCGCCGCCCCGACGCCACCCACTACGCGGCCAGCACCATGAAGGTGGCCGTGCTGCTGGCCCTGCACCGGGCCACCGAGGCCGGCACCCTCGACCTCGACGCCCCGGTCGAGGTGCGCAACGAGTTCGACTCCGCCCTGCCCGGCGCCCCCCGCTTCGCCTGCGCCCGGCACTACGACAACGACGAGGCGGTCTGGGAGCGGGAGGACGGGCACGTGCCACTGCGCTGGCTGGCCGAGCGGATGATCGTGCGCTCCAGCAACCTGGCCACCAACCTGTGTCTGCGCCACGTCGGCCTGCCCGCCGTCGCCGACGCCTGGGCGATCGCCGGCGCCCGGCACAGCGTCACCGGGCGCGGCATCGAGGACTTCGCCGCCCGCGAGGCCGGGATCACCAACCTGGTGACGGCGGCCGACCTGGCCGCCCTACTCGGTGGGCTGGCCGCCGGAGCGAGCCGCCCCGGCCTCCTCGCCTCCCCCGCCGGATGCACCGCCATGCTCGACGTCCTGTCCGCCCAGGAGTTCCGCGAGGACCTCGCCGCCGGCCTGCCCGACGGCGTCCGCGTCGCTCACAAGAACGGCTGGGTACGCGGCGTCCGGCACGGCGCCGGCGTGGTCTACCCGCCCGACGCCCCGCCGTACGTGCTGGTCGTCTGCACCACCGGCGACCCCGCCGACGACACCTGCCGGCTGCTCGCCGACATCTCCGCCCGGGTCTGGGCGGCTCGCCACGACCTGCGCCCGGCCGCAGCGGGCCCCCCGGCCGGACACGACACCGATAGGTGACACAGCGCAAGCAGCGGCACGGCGACCCGACCCCGCCGAGAACCCCTCTGCTCTGCACCCACGGACGCGACGGTCACGCAGCGCATGGACCACCGCACCCGCCCACCACCCCCATCCGAGTGCGGCGCGGCTCACTCCAGCAGGT
>NZ_SMKJ01000140.1:0-17287 GCF_004348615.1 Micromonospora sp. KC207 | reverse complement strand
CCACCGGCCCGACGGTGGTGGCGAGGAACCGGGCCACGTCCCGGTCCCCCCGGTCGTCGCCCACCGCCCCGAGCAACAGCCCGACGAAACCCAGCTCGGCGGTGCTCGCCCCCTGCCCGGCCCGGCCCAGCGCGCCGAGCGCCGCCAGGCAGCGGTCCGCCTCTGTGAAGATCGTCGCCAGCGAGGCGGGGTCGGTCGACGGGCCGCTCGCCCCGGCGGTCACCGGCCGGCCGGTCACCCGGGACAGGTCCCGGGACACCGCGCGGGCCGCGCCGCCGGCGTCCCGGCCGGGCAGCATCAGCACCACCCGGCCGTCGCGCGCCGCGGCCAGCCCGCCGCGCGTCGAGGCGTACGTGGTGGCCCAGGAGAGCACCCGCTGCCGGGCGGACCCGGTCGAGGCGATCGCGTCGTCCCCGACGGCCACCAGCACGTGCGGGGCGTCCAGGTCCACCCCGAGGCGACGGGCCCGGCTGCGCAGCGCGTCGGTGTCGGCCAGCGGCCGGGCGATCAGGTCGTCGAGCAGCTCGCCCCGCACCCGACCCTCCGCCTCGGCCACGGTGCGGCGGAACAGCAACAGCAGCGCGGTCACCAGCGCCGCCCGCTCCAGGATGCGCTGGTCGGCGTCGACCAGCTCGCCGTCGGGGCGCAGCAGAAGCGCGCCCAGGTTCTCCGTGCCGGCGACCACGGCGGCGTACCAGAAGGGGCCCCGGCGGACGCTGCGCCCCTCGGTCCGCGACGCCGCCACCGCCTCCACCAGGCCAGCCCGCTCCGGCTCGTCGATCTGGCCGACCCGGGCCAGCCGCCGACCCTGGGCGTCCAGCGCCAGCAGCGCCCCGCCGAGCACGTCGGTGACGGCGGACGCCACGTCCTCCACCCCGCCTCCGCGCAGCACCAGCGCGGTCATCCGGTCGTGTGCCGCCGCCGCCCGCTCCACCGAGCTGCTGTGCGCCCGGATGGTGGTGTTGGCCGCCGACAACTCCTCCAGCGCGGCGCGGGTCTCGGCCAGCAGCCGCGCGGTGTCGATCGCCACCGCCGCGTGCGCCGCCAGGGACACCAGCAGCGACACCTCCTCCCGGGCGAACGGCCGGGCGGAGCGGTTGGCCGCGTACAGCACGCCGATCGAGGTGGAACCGAGCCGCAGCGGCACGCCGAGGATCGCCACCAGGCCCTCCTCGCCCACCCCGGCGTCGATCTCCCCGGTGTGGTGGAAGCGTTCGTCGTCGGGGTAGTTGGCCGTGACGTACGGGGTGCCGGACTGCGCCACGAGGCCGCCCAGGCCCGCGCCCATCGGCAGCCGCAGCCGCTGGAACCGCGCCGAGATCGACCCGTCGGTGACCCGCATGTACGTGTCGCCGCGCTCGTCGTCGTTGAGCGTCATGTACGCCACGTCGGCACCGAGCAGGTGGCGTGCCCGGTGCACGATCGCCCGCAGCACGTCGTCGAGGTCGCGCAGGCCGGCCAGGTCGCTCGCGGTGTCGTACAGGCCGGACAGCTCGGTCTCCCGGCGGCGTCGGCGCTCCAGCAGCGCGCGGACCCGTAGCGCGACCACCTTCGCCTGCTCCAGCTCGGCGAGCCGGTCGGCGGGCACGCCGGCTGCGCGGGCCGCCACCAGCGGGCCCTCGAACTCCACCGCGGCGGCCTCCCGGGCGAGCAGTTCCAGGAACTCCACCGGCGACGACATGACCGACATTGTGCGCGAGGCCACTAGTTCGCCGTCCAGCCCCCGTCGAGGGCGATGGACGTGCCGGTGATGAACGCGGCCGGCGGCGCGCACAGGTACGCCATCAACTCCGCGACCTCCTCCGGCTCGATCAGCCGCTTGATCGCCGCCCGGGCCAGCATGATTTTCTCCACCACCTCGGCCTCGCCGATGCCGTGGGTGGCGGCCTGGTCGGCGATCTGGCTCTGCACCAGCGCGGTCCGCACGTACGCCGGGTTGATGCAGTTGGCGGTGACCCCGTGCGCCGCGCCCTCCAGCGCGATCACCTTCGACAGCCCCTCCAGGGCGTGCTTCGCCGACACGTACGCCGACTTGTACGGCGAGGCCCGCAGCCCGTGCACGGAGGAGATGTTGACGATCCGCCCCCAGCCCCGGGCGTACATGTGCGGCAGCGCCCGGCGGACGATCCGGAACGGCGCTTCGACCATCACCCGGTGAATGTGGGCGAAGCGCTCGGTCGGGAAGTCCGGCACCGGCGCGACGTGTTGCAGGCCGGCGTTGTTGACCACGATGTCCACGTCGGCGTCGAGCCGGTCCACCGCCGCCGGGTCGGCCAGGTCCACCCGCTCGGCCCGGCCGCCGGTCAGCGCGGCGACCTCCCCGGCCGCGCGTGCGTCGCGGTCGACCACCAGCACGCGGGCGCCGGCCGCGGCGAGCCGCAGGGCGCAGGCCCGGCCGATGCCGCCGCCACCGCCGGTCACCAGCGCGGTGCGACCGGTCAGGTCGACCTGTACGACGTGGGGGACCACCACGGGTTCTGCCGTCATGGCGCACAAAGTTACGAGCTGGGTGGCCGGGGGCACATGGGGCCGGAGCACATACTCGCCGCCTCGACTGTGTGCCGCCGAACGCACCCGTCGCCCCGGCGGCTCCACGGCCCGCCCCGCCGGCATCCCGCCGCCGCCGGCCGGGGCGGGGTGCCGGCGTGTCCCCGGGGGCGGGTTCCCGGGGCGCCCAGTAGGGTGTCGAACACACGTACTGCTGGCGTGGTGGGAGGAGGTGGCGTGCGCGTGCTCGGGGTCGACCCGGGGCTGACCCGGTGCGGGGTCGGCGTGGTCGAGGGAGTGCCGGGCCGCCCCTGCACCCTGGTCGCCTACTACGTCGTCTACACCGATCCCGGCGACGACCTGCCGCTGCGCCTGCTGCACCTGGACCGCTCGCTCACCGACCTGGTGGCCGAGCACCGGCCGGACGCCGTCGCCGTCGAACGGGTGTTCAGCCAGCACAACGTGCGCACCGTGATGGGCACCGCCCAGGCCAGCGGGATCGCGGTGCTGGCCGGCGCGCGGGCCGGGCTGCCGGTGCAGACGTACACCCCGAGCGAGGTGAAGGCCGCCATCACCGGGTCCGGTCAGGCGGACAAGGCGCAGATGACGACCATGGTGACCCGGTTGCTGCGGCTGCCCGAGCCGCCGAAGCCGGCCGACGCCGCCGACGCCCTGGCCCTGGCCATCTGCCACGTCTGGCGCGGCGGCACCCGCTCGAAGCTGGCCGCCGCGGCCGACCGGGTACGACGAGGAGGAGCACGATGATCGCCAGTGTGCGCGGGACGGTGACCGCGACCGGCCCGGACCACGCGGTGGTGGAGGTCGGTGGGGTGGGCCTGGCGGTGCACTGCGCCCCCGGCACGCTCGCCGAACTGCGGATCGGCCAGCCGGCCAGGCTGGCCACCAGCCTGGTGGTCCGGGAGGACTCGCTCACCCTCTACGGCTTCGCCGACGACGACGCCAAGCAGCTGTTCGAGCTGCTCCAGACCGCGAGTGGGGTGGGTCCCCGGCTGGCCCAGGCGGTGCTCGCCGTGCACACGCCCGACGCGGTGCGCAAGGCGATCGCCAACGCCGACACCGCCGCGCTGACCCGGGTGCCGGGCATCGGCAAGAAGGGCGCCGAGCGTCTGGTGCTGGAGCTGCGGGACCGGATCGGCGCGGTGCCGGTGGGCGCCGACGGCGCGGCCGGGGTGACCGGGGGCGCCTGGCCCGACCAGGTCCGTCAGGCCCTGGTGGGCCTCGGCTGGACGGCCGGGCAGGCCGACCAGGCGGTGGCCGCGGTCGCGGAGACCGTCGACGGCCCGCCGCCGCCCGTGCCGGTCCTGCTCAAGCAGGCCATCCGTCTTCTCGGCCGGGCCCGATGACGGGCCCCGACGGCAACCTCGTCTCGGCGTACGTCAACGACGCGGAGCGGGACGCGGAGGCCAGCGTCCGGCCGAAGCGGCTGGAGGAGTTCATCGCCCAGCACCGGGTCCGCGAGCAGCTCGACCTGCTGTTGCAGAGCGCGATGCGGCGCGGTTCCCCGCCCGACCACATTCTGCTGTCAGGGCCGCCTGGCTTGGGTAAGACCACCCTGGCCAACATCGTGGCGGCCGAGCTGGGCGCCGGCATCCGGGTGACCAGCGGCCCGGCCATCGAGCGCTCCGGCGACCTCGCGGCGATCCTGACCAGCCTCGGCGAGGGCGACGTGCTGTTCATCGACGAAATTCACCGGATCGCCAAGCCGGCGGAGGAACTGCTCTACAGCGCGATGGAGGACTTCCGGGTCGACGTGGTGGTCGGCAAGGGGCCGGGGGCCACCGCCATCCCGCTGGACGTCGAGCCGTTCACCCTGGTCGGGGCGACCACCCGCTCGGGCCTGCTGACCGGGCCGATGCGGGACCGCTTCGGCTTCGTCGCGCACCTGGACTTCTACTCCCCGGCCGACCTGGAGGTGCTGCTGCGTCGGTCGGCGCGCATCCTCGGGGTGCCGATCACCGACGACGGCGCCGTCGAGATCTCCGGCCGGTCCCGGGGCACCCCCCGGATCGCCAACCGGCTGCTGCGCCGGGTGCGCGACTTCGCCGAGGTCCGGGCCGACGGCGTGGTCACGGTGGAGACCGCCCGGGCGGCCCTGACGGTGTACGACGTCGACGCGCTCGGGCTGGACCGGCTGGACCGGGCGGTGCTCACCGCGCTGGTCGACTCGTTCCGGGGTGGCCCGGTGGGCCTGTCCACGCTGGCCGTGGCGGTGGGGGAGCAGCCGGACACCGTCGAGGAGGTCTGCGAGCCGTTCCTGGTCCGGGCCGGGTTGCTCGCCCGTACGCCCCGGGGGCGGGTGGCCACTGAGGCGGCCTGGCGGCATCTGGGCCGTACCCCGCCGAATGGTACATTTGGTGCCGAGGCTGCTCCCGTGGCCGATCTGTTCTCCGCCGCGCCCGATGAGCCGTGATCCGTTCGTGATCTGTGTCGCATTCGGCGTTCCCAGGTGCAGGGACTAGACTCGCCGCGGTCTGTACAGGACGTGAGAATCCGCCTCCGCTCCGGTGCCCCTCGTGCCGAGCCGGAGGCCAATCGGAAGGTCAGTAACCGTGCTTTACGCAGCAGCGGGTGGCGGAGGAGCCGGCGGACTCACGCCGATCCTCATGATCGCCCTGCTCTTCGGCGTCATGTACTTCATGATGATCCGCCCCCAGCAGAAGCGCCGCCGCGAGGCGGAGCGGATGCAGTCCGCCCTCGCCCCCGGCGACGAGGTGGTCACCATCGGCGGTCTCTACGGCACGGTCACCGGCGTGGACGACGAGACCGTCCTGCTCGAGGTCGCCCCCGGTGTGCAGACCCGGTACGCCCGTCCGGCCATCGCCCGCGTCGTCAGCCAGGCCGAGCGGGCCGAGCCGGCCGAGGCGACCGAGGACGCCGAGACCGTCAAGGAGTGACCGTCGTCCCGGTACGGGGCAGCGGAGACAGCGATAGAACTGGATAGTTGGGTCGACACCCGACGCCGACGCGTGAGCGCTGCCGGCCGCCGCCCCCGCGGCGGCCGGGGGCAGCCGTGTCGACGTCGGGTCGCCGGCCCCGACACCCGTCGCCGGGATCCCCGGCCCGACACTCGTGCCGCCGCCCCGGCGGCGCGACCGTAACAGGGAGACAGACAGCCGTGGCACCACCACCCCAGGGACAGATGCGGCCCGGACGGCAGCTCGCCGTGCTCGGGTTCATCTTCGTCGTCCTCTATCTCTTGGTGTTCTTCTCGGGCGGCGCCAGTGGTGGCTTCAAGGACCGGCTGGAGCCCCGGCTCGGTCTGGACCTGGTCGGCGGCACCCGGCTGACGCTGGAGGCGACGAACAGCCTCGACGGCAAGCCCCCGACGGCGGAGAACCTCGAAGAGGCCCGCCAGATCATCGAGAACCGGGTCAACGCGTACGGCGTGGCCGAGGCCGAGGTGGTCACCGAGGGCAACCGGAACATCGTCATCTCCCTGCCCGGCGAGAACCGCGACCTCACCGACGTCGGCAGCGCGGCCGAGCTGCGCTTCCGCAAGGTGCTCAAGGCCGCCGACGGCAGCGGCGCGGCAGCGGCCCCGGCGCCCACCCCGACGCCGGCCCCGTCCGGCACGGCCTCGCCGAAGCCGTCCGGCAGCGCGTCGCCATCGGGCGCCAAGGCCACCGCGTCGCCGAGCGCGGGCGGCCAGGGCGGCGGGGCGCCGGCCCCGAGCGCCAGCGCCTCCGGATCGCCGTCGCCGAGCGCCGCCGCGCCGTCGCCGAGCGCCAGCGCCGAGCCGGTGTCGCCGGGCGTCGAGGAGCAGCGCAAGGCCGTCGAGCAGAAGGTCGGCGCCGCCGCGTGGCAGGCCGCCAGCGGCCTGCAGGCCCCGGCCGACCTGACCGCCGACCCGTCGTTGGCCGAGAAGCTCAAGCCGTTCGGCACGCTCACGCCGCGCGAGGTCGCCGTGCTGCCGGCGGAGATGCAGTTCAACGTCCCGACGATCACCTGCGCGCAGCTGGACCAGCGCCCGCCGGCGTCGATCAAGGACGAGAAGCAGAAGGCGGTCGCCTGCGAGGACGGCGTCCAGAAATATCTGCTCGACGTGGCGAAGGTGCTCGGCACCGACGTCGGCGACGCCAACGCCGTGCTCGACCAGACCAGCTCCTGGGTGGTCAGCCTCGACTTCAAGGGCGAGGGCCAGGCGAAGTGGACCAACCTGACCCGCGAGGCGTTCAACAACGAGGGCCAGGCCTGCGACCAGACCGCGCTGGGCCAGGACGGCAAGTGCCGCGTCGCCGTGGTGCTGGACAACAGGGTCGTCTCCTCGCCGGAGATCCAGGGCGTGCTGACCGGTGACTCGCAGATCACCGGGAGCTTCGACAACAAGACGGCCAGCGCCCTGGCCAGCCAGCTGCGCTACGGCGCGCTGCCGGTGACCTTCGAGGCGCAGGAGCAGCAGAACGTCACCGCCACCCTCGGGGCGAGCCACCTGCGCGCGGGCCTGCTCGCCGCCGGCATCGGCATGCTGCTGGTCATCATCTACTCGTTCTTCTACTACCGGCTGCTCGGCTCGGTCATCTTCCTGAGCCTGGTGCTCTCGGCGCTGCTGGTCTTCGGCGCGCTGATCGTCCTGGGCCGGCAGATCGGCTTCACCCTCACCCTCGCCGGCATCGCCGGCATGATCGTCTCACTCGGCGTGGCGGCGGACTCGTTCGTCATCTACTTCGAACGGCTCAAGGACGAGATCCGGGAGGGCCGCAGCCCCCGCAGCGCGGTGCCGCGGGCGTGGATCCGGGCCCGGCGGACGATCATCTCGGCGAACGCGATCACCATCCTGTCGGCCGTGGTGCTCTACATCGTCTCGGTCGGCGCGGTGAAGGGCTTCGCCTTCGCCCTCGGCCTGGCCACGGTCCTCGACCTGGTCGTGGTCTTCCTGTTCCGTCACCCGATCATGACGATGTTCGCCCGGACCCGGGCGTTCCTGTCCCCGCGGGTCAGTGGCCTCGGCCGGATCCTGCCGCCCGCGCGCAGCGAGCAGGCCACCCGCACCTCGCGCGTCAAGGAGGCCTGAGATGGCTAAGACTGGTTTGGCGAGTCGCCTCTACGCGGGCGAGGCCGGCCTCGACGTCATCGGCCGGCGCAAGCTGTGGTTCGGCGTCGCCGGGGCGCTGATCCTGATCGCCGTGCTGAGCTTCGCCCTGCGCGGCTTCACCCTGGGCATCGAGTTCGCCGGCGGCAACTCGTTCCAGGTGCCGGCCAGCGTCGGCACCCTCGACGACGCCGAGCGGACGGTGGACGCGGCGCTGGCGAGCACCGCGGCCGGGGCCGAGGTGGTCACCGCGCAGAAGGTCGGCGGCACCGGCGGTGACTTCTACGAGATGCGTACCTCGCAGCTCACCGCCGATCAGGCCAACGCGGCGAAGACCGAGATGGCCCGCGCGTTCGGCATCCAGCCCGACCAGATCAGCGGCAACCAGGTCAGCGAGGCGTGGGGCAGC
This sequence comes from Micromonospora sp. KC207, assembly GCF_004348615.1. Classification (NCBI taxonomy): domain Bacteria; kingdom Bacillati; phylum Actinomycetota; class Actinomycetes; order Micromonosporales; family Micromonosporaceae; genus Micromonospora; species Micromonospora sp. KC207. Next base: position 9,341 of record NZ_SMKJ01000140.1, on the reverse strand, counting down.
CAGGTCACCTCCCGGGCGCTGCTCGGCCTGGTGATCTTCATCGCGCTGGTGACGGTCTACCTGGTCCTGCGGTTCGAGTGGCGGATGGCGGTCGCCGCCGTCTCCTCACTGTTCATGAACCTGATCCTCACCGCCGGCATCTACTCGCTGGTCGGCTTCGAGGTCACCCCGTCGACGATCATCGGCTTCCTCACGATCCTGGGCTTCGCGCTCTACGACGTGGTGGTGGTCTTCGACAAGGTCCAGGAGAACACCCGGGGCATCACCGCGAACAACAACCAGACGTACGGTGAGGCGGCCAACCTGGCCATCAACCAGAGCCTCATGCGGTCGCTGAACACCTCGGTGGTCGCGCTGCTCCCCGTCGGCGGCCTGCTCTTCATCGGTGCCGGCCTGCTCGGCGCGGGCACCCTGAAGGACCTCGGCCTGGTGCTGTTCGTCGGTATGGCGGTCGCCTTCCTGACCTCCATCCTGCTGGCCACCCCGCTGCTGGTGCTGCTGAAGAACTACGATCTGCGGATCCAGGCGCACAACAAGCGGGTCCTGGCCCGGCGGGGTGCCCTCGCCGGGGGCGAGACCACCCCGAAGGGCACGCCGCGCCCGGCCGCCGACGGCGACGAGCCCGTCGACGCCGACGCGGCCCTGGCCGGGGCCACCCCGAAGGTGGGTGCCCGGCCCGCCGGCAAGCGCTCGACCGGCGCCCGGGGCGGTCGCCCCGCCGGTGGCGGCGGTAACCGGCCAGGCGGTGCCAAGCGGCGCTGATCCGCCGCACCCGGTAGGAAACGTTTCGACGGCGTCCTTCATGCTGTGCGAGCAGCGTGCAGGACGCCGTCGGCTATGAAGGGAGACGGGACCGTCGTGACGGAGACGCACAGCGTCGGGGTACGGGGAGACAGCGGCCCACAGGCCGCCGAGTTGGTCGCCAGCCGAGTGCTGGACGTGCCGGACTTCCCGAAGCCGGGTGTGATGTTCAAGGACCTGATGCCGCTCTTCGCCGACGGCGAGGTGTTCCGGCAGGTCGTCGACGGGATCGTGGCGTACCACGGGCGGGACGCGTTCGACGCGGTGGTGGGCATCGAGGCGCGGGGCTTCGTCATCGCGGCGGCCATCGCGTACGCGACCGGGGTGGGCGTGGTGCCGGTGCGTAAGGCCGGCAAGCTCCCCCGGCCCGCCTACTCGGCCTCGTACGCCCTGGAGTACGGGGAGGCGACGCTGGAGGTGCACCAGGACGCGTTCACCGCCGGGCACCGGGTGCTGGTGGTCGACGACGTGCTCGCCACGGGCGGCACCGCCGAGGCCACCCTCGACCTGGTGGAGCGGGCGGGTGGCACGGTGGCCGGCTTCACCGTCCTGCTGGAGCTGGGTTTCCTCGGCGGGCGCGAGCGGCTCGCCCCGCGCCCCGTGCACGCCCTGCTGAGCGTGTGAGCAGCCCGGGGTGTGCCACCGCCGGGCATCCGGTGGCCGGCACCCGGCGCGCCGGCTGTGCCGTTCGTGCCCCGCTGCCCGTTTGGTGGGCCCCGGCCGCCGGATGGACCCGGTGGGGACCGTCCGGCGGAGCGGCGGGGCACCGTGCGTGCGGGTAGCATTGCCCTTTGCTGACCGGGCGGGTGACCGTCCGGGCGGCGAGAGACCAGGCCGGCCGGACGGTCGGCGCATCCCCGGCGAGCGGTGAGGAGGCCGGTGTCCCACGATGTCGTCCCTCCGGTGGAGGGCACGGTGCACCCGACAGGCGACGCTGACGGTTTGGTGACCGACCGGGGCGATGACGCCCGGGCCGCCGGGAACGGCGCGGGCCCCGCGTCCGCCGACGGCAGGGCAGCGGGGGCAGGTGTCGGGACACCGGTGTTCGCGGCCGACGTCGCCGACGATCCGTCGCCGAGCGGTGGATTCGCCCTCTCCAACGCGCCCACCGGGCGGCGGGTGCGGGCCAGGCTGGCCCGGTTCAACGCGCCCTGGCAGACCTCGCAGGTCAGCGAGGTGCTGGAGCCGCTGATCTCCAGCCACCGGGAGAACCACCCCAAGGCCGACGCGCGGCTGATCCAGACCGCGTTCGACACCGCGAACCGCTGGCACTCCGGCCAGTACCGCAAGTCCGGCGACCCGTACATCACCCATCCCCTCGCGGTGGCCACCATCCTGGCCAACCTGGGCATGGACACCACGACTTTGGTCGCCGCGCTGCTGCACGACACGATCGAGGACACGGAGTACACGCTCGACCAGATGCGGGCCGACTTCGGCGGCGAGGTGACGCTGCTCGTCGACGGGGTGACCAAGCTCGACAAGGTCAAGCTCGGCGACGCCGCGAAGGCGGAGACGATCCGCAAGATGGTCGTGGCGATGGCGAAGGACCCGCGGGTCCTGGTGATCAAGCTGGCCGACCGGCTGCACAACATGCGCACCCTCTCCTTCCTGCCGGCTCCGAAGCGGGAGCAGAAGGCGAAGGAGACGCTGGAGATCCTCGCCCCCCTGGCCCACCGCCTCGGTATGAACACGATCAAGTGGGAGTTGGAGGACCTCGCCTTCGGCACGCTGTTCCCGAAGCGGTACGAGGAGATCCTGCGCCTGATCGGGGAGCACCAGCCGCAGCGGGAGTCGCTGCTGCGCCAGGTCACGCAGAAGGTGGGCACCGACCTCAAGGCCGCCAAGATCAAGGCGGAGACGACCGGCCGGCCGAAGCACCTGTACTCGATCTACCAGAAGATGATCGTGCGGGGCCGCGACTTCAACGACATCTACGACCTGGTCGGGGTGCGGATCCTGGTCGACACGGTGCGGGACTGCTACGCCGCGCTGGGCGTGATCCACGCGAACTGGCAGCCGGTGCCGGGCCGGTTCAAGGACTACATCGCGATGCCCAAGTTCAACATGTACCAGTCGCTGCACACGACGGTCATCGGGCCCACCGGCAAGCCGGTGGAGATGCAGATCCGCACGTACGCGATGCACCGCACCGCCGAGTTCGGCATCGCCGCGCACTGGAAGTACAAGGAGCACAAGGGCACCCAGATCGTCGGCCCGCCCGCGCACATCGACGAGATGACCTGGCTGCGTCAACTGCTGGACTGGCAGCGGGAGGCGGCCGACCCGAGCGAGTTCCTCGACGCGCTGCGCTTCGACCTGTCCAGCCAGGAGGTGTACGTCTTCACCCCCAAGGGCGACGTCATCCCCCTGCCGACCGGGTCGACGCCGGTGGACTTCGCGTACGCGGTGCACACCGAGGTCGGGCACAAGTGCATCGGGGCGCGGGTCAACGGCAAGCTGGTGCCGCTGGAGTCGACGCTGTCCAACGGCGACGTGATCGAGATCTTCACGTCGAAGTCCGAGACGGCCGGGCCGACGCAGGACTGGCTGGGCTTCGTCAAGAGCCCCCGGGCGCGCACGAAGATCCGGCAGTACTTCAACAAGGAACGGCGCGAGGAGGCGATCGAGGCCGGCAAGGACTCGATCGTCAAGGCGATGCGCAAGCAGGGCATGCCCCTGCAGCGGATGCTCACCTCCGACGCGCTGATGGCGATCGCCCGGGACCTGCACCTGGCCGACGTCGCCTCGCTGTACGCGGCGGTCGGCGACAGCCAGGTCTCCGCCCAGTCGGTGGTGCAGAAGCTGATGGCCGCGTACGGGGGCGAGGAGGGCGCGGCGGAGGACATCGCCGAGACCGCCGTGGCCACCCGGCCGCCGCGCAGCCGGCAGAGCAGCGCCGACCCCGGCGTGGTGGTCCGGGGCGTCAGCGACGTCTGGATCAAGCTGGCCCGGTGCTGCACGCCGGTGCCGCCGGACTCCGTCTTCGGGTTCGTCACCCGATCCGGCGGGGTGAGCGTGCACCGCGACGACTGCGCCAACGCCGAGGACCTGCGGGCCCAGAGCGAACGGGTGGTCGAGGTGAGCTGGAAGCTCACCTCCGCCTCCACGTTCCTGGTGGCCATCCAGGTGGAGGCCCTCGATCGGCACAAGCTCCTCGCGGACGTCACCCGGGTGCTCTCCGAGGAGCGGGTCAACATCCTCTCCGCGACGGTCACCACCACCCGCGACCGGGTGGCGGTGAGCCGGTTCAGCTTCGAGATGGCCGACCCGAAACACCTCGGGCACCTGCTGGCCGCCGTCCGCAAGGTCGACGGGGTGTTCGACGCCTACCGGGTCACCTCGGGGGCCTGAACCGCACACGGAAAGCGCCCGCCGGCTCTGTCGCCGGCGGGCGCTTTCCGTGTGCGGGGGCGGTCAGCCCTGCGGCTCGCTCATCGTCATCTTTTCGATGACGACCTCCTTCTTCGGGTGGCCGCCGCCGGCCTGCTTGGCGTACGCGCCGTCGTCGCCGGCCTTCGCGACCTCCTTGACGATGTCCATCCCGCTGGTGATAGTGCCCAGGACGGTGTAGTTCGCGTCCAGCGGCGAGTCGCCGTAGACGATGAAGAACTGGCTGCCCGTGCTGCCCGGTTGCCCCGAGTTGGCCATCGCGATGACGCCCTCCGGGTACGGCGGGCGCTTGTCGGTCGGCAGGTTCTCCTCGGTCATCCGGTAGCTCGGGCCGCCGGTGCCGTCGGTGTCCCGCCAGCCCTTGCCGGTGGCGCTCGGGTCGCCGCACTGCAGCACCTTGATGCCCTCGGTCACCAGGCGGTGGCACTTGGTGTTGTCGAGGAAGTTCTTGCTCGCCAGGTGGGTGAAGCTGGCGGCGGTGCACGGCGCGGCGGACCGGTCGACCTTGGCGGTGATCGGGCCCAGGTTGGTGTCCAGCGTCAGGGTCTGGGTGCCGGTGTTCGGCTGCTGGGCGGCCGGCAGCCCGACGTCCTTGATCTCCTTGGTCCGCTGGTCCTTGGGGATCTCGGTCCAGGCGCACTGCACGAAGCCGGGGTCGGCGGCGGTGTCCTGGGCCTTGTCGTCGTCACCGCCGATGCTGGTGGCGAGCCAGACGGTGCCGGCGACCACGAGCAGCAGGGCCGCCCCGGCCCCGACGATCGCCTGCGTCTGCCGGCGCTTGCGGGCCCTGGCCGCGCGCTCGGCCATCTCCCGCTCGAGTCGGGCGCGCGCCGCCGCGCGCTGCCGCTCTTTCGTGGACGTCACGGTCGATCCTCCTGGACTGTCTCGGGCGCGGCCGGTGCCGCAGGCTGTGTGGTTCGGGGGAGCCGGGTCAGCCGGCGTCGGGGCTGGCCGTGGGGCCGCTGGTGGCCGGGGCCGGGGCCGTCGTCGGCTCGCCGACGGTGAGACTCTGGATCACCACGTCGGTCTTCGGCTTCACCTTGGCTCCGCTCCCATTGTCCACGGTCGGCAGGGCACCGATCTTCGTGAGCACGTCCAGGCCGCCGGTGACCTTCCCGATCACCGGGTAGGCCGGCTTGGCCGGGTTGAAGTCCTTGAAGAAGATCAGGAACTGGCTGCCGTTGGCGCCCGGCGGGTTGGCGACCATCGCCACCGTGCCCTTCGGGTACGCCGGGGGCTGGTCGGGCGCGGGGCTGGCCGACGGGCTGGCCTCCGGCAGCACCGGGACGTTCTCGTCGTAGAACGAGTACGTCGGGCCGCCGAGGCCCGTGCCGCTCGGGTCGCCGCAGCGCAGCGCGCCCTCGGAGGTGATCTCGTGGCACTTCGTGTTGTCGTAGAAGCCCCGGCTGGCCAGGTGGGCGATGCTCGCCCCGGCGCAGGGGGCCGACGCGAGGTCGAGCTCCGCCGTGATCGGGGCGCCCTGGTTGGTGGTGACGGTCAGCGCCCGGGTGCCGGAGGTCGGCAGGCCCGTGGTGGCCGGGGTGCCCACGTCCTTGAGGTTGGTGTTCGCGGTGGCGTCCTGCGGCGTCCAGAGGCAGACGTCCTCGGCGGCCGTGTTCTGCTTCGGGTCGTCGAAGGCGCCCAGCGCCCAGGCCGAACCGACCACGATCAGGGCGAGCACCACGGCGGCGCCGACACCGGCCTGGATCTGCCGCCGACGTCTGCTCCGGGCGGCCCGTCGCGCCAGCTGCCGGTCGAGCTTGGCCCGCGCCAGTTTGCGCTGCCGGTCCCTGCTGGAAGCCACCCGTGCTCCCCTTCCTCTACCCTGATGGTCACCGGCGGTCGGTGTCGCGCCCCGTCGGGTGCCACGTGCGCCACGCCACACGCCCGCCAGAGTGTACGGGTAGCGACTGGGAAAGTGGTGTACGAGGTCCGGGCTGGGTTTATCGGAGTTGCTCACTGGGCCGCCGGGGCCACCGGGGCGGGTGGCCGGCGCAACCGGCTCGCCGCTGCGACTAGGCTGCCGGTGCAGGGTGAGACAGCTAGACGGAAGGGGAGCGGCGTGCTCGTGGCGAGCTTTCCCGCGGACGCCTTCGGCACCAACTGCTATGTGGTGGCGACCGGGCCGGGGGAGCAGTGCGTGGTGGTCGACCCGGGCATCGGGGTGGTCGACCGACTCGACGCCGTCCTCGCCGAGCATCGCCTGCACCCCGCCGCCGTGCTGCTCACCCACGGCCACCTCGACCACACGTTCTCCGTCGCGCCGGTCTGCGGCGCCCGCGGCCTCACCGCGTACGTCCACCCGGAGGACCGCGAGTTGCTGGCCGACCCGGGCAAGGCGCTGTCCATGGACCTCACCGCGCTCTTCGGCGGCCGGCTGCCGTACGCCGAGCCCGACGACGTCGCCGAGCTGACCGACGGCGCGACCCTGTCGCTGGCCGGGTTGGAGATCACCGTCGACCACGCTCCGGGCCATACCGGCGGGTCGGTGCTGTTCCGGCTGCCCGGCGCCGGCTCCCGCTGGGAGGCCGAGCAGGTCTGCCTCTCCGGCGACGTGCTCTTCGCCGGTTCGATCGGCCGCACCGACCTGTGGGGCGGCAGCATGCCCCGGATGCTCACCAGCCTGCGGGACAAGATCCTCCCGCTGGCCGACGACACGGTGGTGCTGCCCGGCCACGGCCCCGCGACCACCATCGGCCGCGAGCGCGCGAGCAACCCGTACCTCATCGAGGTGGCGGCCGCCGGCGGCGCGCGCCCGGCCGCACCCACCCGCGGTCTCTAGGCCGCGCCTCGGTCCTTCCCGCGCCGGCGGCGCGGGTCTGTGAAGGAGCGTCATGAGCAAGCCCACGCCCATCTCCGGCTTCCCCGAGTGGACGCCGGCGCAGCGGATGATCGAGCAGTTCGTGCTCGACCGGATCCGCGCCACCTTCGAGCTGTACGGCTTCGCGCCGCTGGAAACCCGCTCGGTCGAGCCCCTCGATCAGCTCCTGCGCAAGGGGGAGACCTCCAAGGAGGTCTACGTGCTGCGCCGCCTCCAGGCCGACGCCGACGGGCCGGCCGGTGACGACTCCCTCGGCCTGCACTTCGACCTGACCGTGCCGTTCGCCCGCTACGTGCTGGAGAACGCCGGCCGGCTCCAGTTCCCGTTCCGCCGATACCAGATCCAGAAGGTGTGGCGGGGCGAGCGCCCGCAGGAGGGGCGCTACCGGGAGTTCCTCCAGGCCGACATCGACATCGTCGACCGGGACACCCTGCCCGCCCACTACGAGGCCGAAATGCCGCTGGTGATCGGCGACGCGCTGCGCTCGCTGCCGATCCCGCCGGTGACCATCCAGGTGAACAACCGCAAGATCTGCGAGGGGTTCTACCGGGGCATCGGGCTGACCGACCCGGAGGCCGCCCTGCGCGCGGTCGACAAGCTCGACAAGATCGGCCCGGTCAAGGTCGCCGAGCTGCTCGCCGAGACGGCCGGGGCGAGCGAGGCGCAGGCCAAGGCGTGCCTGGCCCTCGCTGAGATCTCGGCACCGGACGCCTCGTTCGCCGACGCCGTGCGCGGCCTCGGGGTGAGCCACCCGCTGCTCGACGAGGGCATCGCCGAGCTGGCCGCGGTGGTGGAGACCGCCGCCGCGCACTCCCCGGGGCTGTGCGTGGCGGACCTGCGGATCGCGCGCGGGCTGGACTACTACACCGGCACCGTCTACGAGACGTCCCTCGCCGGGCACGAGCGGTTCGGCTCGGTCTGCTCCGGCGGCCGGTACGACAACCTGGTCAGCGCCGGCGGCGTGTCCTTTCCCGGAGTGGGCATCTCGATCGGGGTGAGCCGGCTGCTCGGGCTGCTTTTCGGCGCGGGCGCACTCACCGTGTCCCGCAGCGTGCCGACGTGCGTGCTGGTAGCGGTGACCAGCGAGGAGCTGCGGTCGGCGAGCAACGCGGTCGCCGACGCGCTGCGCCGCCGGGGGGTGCCCACGGAGGTGGCGCCGAGCGCGGCGAAGTTCGGCAAGCAGATCCGGCACGCCGAGCGGCGCGGCATCCCGTACGTCTGGTTCCCCGGCGTCGACGGGGCGCCCGACGAGGTGAAGGACATCCGCTCCGGCGAGCAGATGGTGGCGGCGGCCGGAGAGTGGACCCCGCCCCGGGCGGACCTGAAACCCCTGGTCGGCTGAGGCGGGACGCGCGGGCCGGGCGTTACTGGCGCGTACGGCGCGGAGGACCTACGGTGGCGTAAGTTACGCCACCGTAGGGAGAACTTCGTGACCGCACTCAGCCAGACCGCCCTGCTCGTCGAGCTCGAACCCGTCGTGGCGAAGAACCTCGACCGACACCTCTCGATGGCCAAGGAATGGTTCCCGCACGAGTACGTGCCGTGGAGCGAGGGGCGCACCTTCGACGGACCGCTCGGCGGGCAGGCGTGGTCGCCGTCGGACTCGACGATCCCCGAGATCGCGCGCACCGCGCTGATCGTGAACCTGCTGACCGAGGACAACCTCCCCTCGTACCACCACCAGATCGCCACCCTCTTCGGCCCGGACGGGGCGTGGGGCACGTGGGTGGGCCGGTGGACCGCCGAGGAGGGCCGGCACGGCACCGCCATCCGCGACTACCTGACCGTGACCCGGGCGGTCGACCCGGTGGCCCTGGAGCGGGCCCGGATGGTGCACATGACCGCCGGCTACACCAACTCCAACGACGACTCGATGCTGCGCTCGCTGGCGTACGTGTCGTTCCAGGAGCTGGCCACCCGGATCTCGCACCGCAACACGGGCCGGGTGACCGGCGACCCGGCCTGCGAGGCTCTGCTGGCCCGCGTAGCCGCAGACGAGAACCTGCACATGGTCTTCTACCGCAACCTGCTCGCCGCCGCCCTCGAACTGGCCCCGAGCCAGGCGATGCGGGCCATCGCCGACGTCCTGGAGGACTTCCAGATGCCCGGCGTGGGCATCGAGGGCTTCGCCCGCAAGTCGGTGGCGATCGCCCTGGCCGGCATCTACGACCTGCGCCAGCACCGCGACGAGGTGGTCATCCCGGTGCTGCGCCAGTGGGACGTCTTCAACGTCACGGGCCTGGACGCCGACGGCGAGGCTGCCCGCGACCAGATCGCCGTCCACCTGGAGACCCTGCAGACCCACGCGTCCCGCTTCGAGGAGAAG
>NZ_SMKJ01000013.1:0-44220 GCF_004348615.1 Micromonospora sp. KC207 | reverse complement strand
CCCCACGGCCGTCTCACCCGCCACCGCTGGATCGTCACCGAGCCGTGGTGGTGCGAGTCGTCCGTCGTCGGCTGCCCATGGGTCCCGGTCACCGGTGGCGTCCCCGGGGAACAGCGGCGTCGAGCGGGGCTTCCTGTGGGCCAGCGGCGCGGTGGACCCGCAGAGCATCGACAACTGGGCGCAGAGCAACGTGACGGTGAGGAACAGCGAGACGTTGACGGCGCTGGAGGTCCGCGTACGGATCGCGCTGACCCCGTACGTGACCAGCACCGGAATGTGGAGCACCATACCGGCCGAGCACCTGGTGACGACTGTCGAGCAGCAGCCGGACGTCCTGGTCTACACGTTCACGCTGAAGCCGGCGGTACGCATCACGCCGGGCTCATACATCTTCGCGGTGCAGTACGGTCACGCCGTGGGCGGCAGGGACCCGAGCCGCGACAGCTACCAGGCGATCGCCACCACCGAGGTTGCCCGGGCCGAGGTGGACGGCGGCTTCTGAATCTTCAGGGCGGCTGAATTCTTCGGGGCGGCCGAGCAACCTTTCCGGTCCGCCGGACCACTGAAGGTCGACTGGTCGACTGAACGGCTGAAGGAGAACACCCGATATGCCCCCTCTGCATCCGCGCCGCCCGTGGCGCATCGCGTTCGCGAGCGCCGTGTCGGTGGTCGTGCTGGCGTCCGTTGCCGGTTGTGGCGGCCCATCTCCGGCCTGGCATGCCGCGCCCACGCCCGCCGCCGGCACCAGCACCCCGGCGGTCGGCACGTCCGGGCCGGGGTCCCCGACCGCGGCGGCTGACGCGACCACCCCCACGACCACCCCCACGACCGCACGGCCGTCGGCCACCGGCAGCCCGTCGCCGAAGTCCGTCGGCGTGGCACCGCTGGCGGGACGGATCCGGCCCAACATTACGTACCGCGGAAAAGCCACCTTCTATGACGCTGCGGACGGTGGAGGGGCCTGCCTGTTCGGCCCGGCCAGTGACCTCATGATCGGGGCGATGAACCAGACCGACTACGAGTCGGCCAAGGCATGCGGGGCGTATGTGCTCGTCAAGGCGGCCAACGGAAACTCCGTCACGGTCCGGATCAACAACCTGTGCCCGTTGCCCTGTGCGCCCGGGCAGATCGACCTGAGCCCACAGGCCTTCGCCAAACTGGCCAACCGCTCACTCGGCGAAGTGCCGATCACGTGGAAACTGCTCAGTCCCAGCATGTCCGATACGATCTCGATCCGGTACAAGGTCGGGTCCAGCCAGTGGTGGTGCGGCATCCAGGCGATCGGCCATCGGAATCCGGTGGCGCTGCTGGAGGTCCGCACCAGCAGCGGTTGGCGCCAGCTACCCCGTCCCGAATACAACTACTTCATCTCTGCCAACGGCAGTGGGTGCGGCGGCCCGATCAGGATCACCGACATCTACGGAGAGAAGTTGACGATCAGCGGGATCAAGCTGAAGCCGGACGTCGTGCAGCCGACCCGGGTCCAGTTCGCCAGGCACTGACCCGCCGGGCCCCGGTCCCCGGCCCTCTCTGCCCAGTTTCCCCGGCCCTCTCTGCCCAGTTTCCCTGACGCTCTCTGTCCAGTTCACACCGCCGAAGCGGCCCTCGCCGAAGGTCTCGGCGACTGCCGCCCCGACACCAATGCGGCGGGCGCAGGCGACGTCGCGGTGCCGGCTGTCGCCGACGAACCAGCAGTCGGCGATCGCGACGCCGAGCGCCCGGGCGGCGGGCCGGGCCAGCTCCGGGTTCGGCTTGCGCAGCCCCGTTACACAGTTCCCTGGACTTCAGGTGAAGAGGTCAGTCCGGTGGTGCGGGATTGGCTACACCGGTCCGGTACGCCACGACGACGGCTTGAACTCGGTCGCGCAGGCCGAGTTTGGCGAGGATGCGGGCGACGTGCGACTTCACGGTGGCCTCGGACAGGTGCAAGCGTTCGGCGAGTTCGGCGTTGCTGAGGCCCTCGGCGAGTAGGCGCAGCACTTCCAGCTCACGGGCGGTCAGTGCGCTCAGGTCGCGGTGGATCGCGGGCGTGTCGGTGTCGCGGCGGGCGAACCGTTCGACGAGGCGGCGGGTGATGGCGGGCGCGAGCAGCGCGTCGCCGGAGCGGACCAGGCGCACGGCGGCGACCAGGTATTCGGGGCTGACGTCCTTGAGGAGGAAGCCGCTGGCCCCGGCGGTCAGCGCCGCGTACACGTACTGGTCGAGGTCGAACGTGGTGAGCATGATCACGCGTGGCTCGTCCGCGGCACCGGTCATGATGCGTCGGGTGGCCTCCAAACCGTCCAGCTCAGGCATCCTGATGTCCATGAGGACCACGTCGGGGCGGGTACGTCGGACCGCGTCGACCGCTTCGGTGCCGTCGGTCGCCTCGGCGACGACGTCGATGCCGTGGCCCGACAGGATCATCCGGAAGCCGGCGCGGACCAATGCCTGATCATCGGCGATCACTACGCGCAGTGGTGGGGCCATGGTGCCTCCAGGGGAATTTGTGCGTGGACACGGTAGCCGCCGCTGAGGCGTGGCCCGGCATGCAGGGTTCCACCGTAGACAGCGAGGCGTTCCTGGAGCCCGATCAGCCCGCGTCCGTTGCCGGTCGTGGCTGACGCACGCGGCACGCCACCGGTGTCAGCCACCTCTACGCGGAGGTGGCTGGTGTCGTAGTCGACGGCGACGGTCGCGGATGCGCCGCGCGCGTGCTTGACGGTGTTCGTCAGCGCTTCCTGCACCACCCGGTAGGCCGCCAGTTCGATTCCGGGCAGCATGGGGCGTGGTTGCCCGGCCACGTTCAACTCGACCGGCACGCCGCTGGCCCGGACGCCTGCGACCAAGGCCTCCAGTCGGTCCAGGCCGGGTTGGGGTGCGAGTTCCGCGGCGCCGGCCGCGTCGGAGCCGGAGACGTTCATCGTCAGCAGCCCCATGACGTGGCGCAGTTCGGACATCGCCGCTCGACCGCCCGCCTCGACCGCGAGCAGCGCCTCCCGGACCTGCTCCTGGTCGGGCGGCATCATTGTGCGGGCGGCGCCGGCCTGGATGACCATCATGCTGACGTTGTGGGTGACGACGTCGTGCAGTTCCCGGGCGATACGGGCGCGTTCCTGCTCGGTCGCACGGCGGAGCGCCTCGTCCCGTTCGCGTTCCAGCGCCGCCGTCCGCGCGCGTTCCTCGTCGGCCCGGCGCCGCCACCGGCGTAGCCCGTCGGTTGCGATCGCGAGCGGGATCAGGACCAGGGCCGGAACGGCGTCGCTGGAGACGGTGGGCAGCGTCGGTGACTGGAGCTGCTGGAGCTGGCTGTACAGCAGGGCCGCCACGAGCTGACTGGCCAGCACCGGCATGCGGTACGGACTGTAGACTGCGGCGCTGTACGCGGCGATCACGCAGACGTAAAACGAAAACCGGATCGTCGCGCGGTCCTCCGTGACCGCCGACACCACCGTGGCCATGGCCATGACGATCCAGAGCACCGCGAGCGGATACCTGCGGCGAGTCACGAGCGGCGCGGCAATCAGCAGCATCACGATCGCCCAGGCGACATGATGGTACGCGAGTGGGTCGAGCGTGTCCGTTGGATCCACCTGGAATTGCGGTCCCGGCCGCTCCGGCAGCGCAGGGCCCGGCGTGCCGGGTCCGGCGGGCCTGGGAAACACGCCGTAGCTCGGCTGGATCACGATGGCGCTGATGCCCAGCGCGAGTATCGCGTCGAATCCCTGGCTGCGCCGCGATGGTCGGGGCAGCGGACCGGACGGGCGCAGCAGTTGCCGGCCCCAGGCCCACAGTCGGTCGGTGATCCCCACCGGGTCCATTCTCGCCGGCCCGCCACAGCCGGCGGTATTGGTCCGGAGAACCAGCGGGCTCCACCGCGCGCCTAGTCCTCGGGGATGAGGCCGGACGCCTTCATCCCTGCGCCCCAACGAGGATGCCTCTCCGGGCCGACGCGCCCGGAATGCCCGCACACCTAGCGTCGATCTCCGCAAGGGTAAGCCGAACCGAGGAGACGAGCATGACCGCGCCGGTGATCGAGTTGCACAACGTGAGCCGCAGGTACGACGAAGGGCCGCCCGCGCTGCACAACACAGCACTGAGCATCGCGCCCGGCGAGGCGGTCGCGATCCTCGGGCCGTCCGGGAGCGGCAAGTCCACGTTGCTCAACCTGATCGCCGGTCTGGACCGGCCGAGCAGCGGCACCGTGACCGTCGACGGCGTCCGCGTCGACCAGCTCAACGAAGCCGCCTCGGCCCGCTACCGGCGGGACAAGATCGGCATGGTGTTCCAGTTCTTCAACCTCCTCGACGACCTGACCGTCGCCGACAACGTCGTCCTGCCGGCGCAGCTGGCCGGGATGGCGCGCGGCGCCGCCCACCACCGTGTCAAGGAGCTGCTCGGCGCGCTCGGCGTCGCCCGGCACGCCGCCGCGTACCCGGGCCGGCTCTCCGGCGGCGAGCGGCAGCGCGTCGCGGTGGCCCGAGCGCTGATGAACCGCCCGACGCTGTTGCTGGCCGACGAACCGACCGGCGCGCTGGACACCGCGTCCGGCGAGGACGTCAAACGGCTGCTCAACGACCTGCACGACGACGGCCAGACCATCGTCCTGGTCACGCATGACCTGTCGCTGGCCGAATCCTGCGCCACCCGCATGATCCGGCTCGTTGACGGCCGGGTCGTCGCCGATGTTCGCACCGTCGCGGCGGGGCGGGCCCGATGAGCGCACTGGGACGTGTGGTGCGCTCGGGCGTGGGCCGCCGCCGGGTGCAGACGGTCGTGATCGGGTTGGCCACGATGATCGCGGTGACCGCGTCGGTGCTCGGCGGGTCGCTGGTCGTGGCGTCCAGCGGGCCGTTCGACCGGGCGTTCGCCCAACAACACGGCGCGCACCTGACCGCGCAGTTCGACGCCGCCAAGACCACGACCGCGCGGCTGTCGGCATCCGTGCGGGCCACCGGTGTCACGGCGGCGGCCGGTCCGTTCCCGACCGTGTCCGCTACCCCGCGCGACGCCGCCGACCGGGAACTGCCACCGATGACCGTCGTCGGTCGTGCCGCGCCGAGGGGAGGCGTCGACGACGTGTCTCTGAGCCAGGGACAGTGGGTGACCGGCCCCGGCCAGATCGTGCTCTCCGCCGACTACCCCACCGGGCCGTTCCCGCTCGGCATCACCCTGCGCTTCGCCGAGTTGCCGGGAAGCCCGACGCTGAGGGTGGTCGGCGTGGCCCGGTCGGTCAGCCAAACCGCCGACGCCTGGGTGTCGCCATCCGACATCGCCACGCTGACCGCGCCCGGCGCGCCCGGCGGCTATCAGATGCTCTACCGCTTCGCCGCGGCGAGCACCGCCACACAAATCGGCCAGGGCCGGGCCGCGGTGACCGCAGCGACCGGCGCGGAGGCGCTGACCGGGACGCAGTCCTGGCTCACCGTCAAGGAGGCCAACGACCGCAACACCGCGCTGTTCCTGCCGTTCCTGGTTGCGTTCGGCGCACTAGGCGTGATCATGTCGGTGCTCATCGTCGGCAACGTGATCGCCGGCGCGGTCGGTGCCGGCACACGGCGGATCGGCATCCTCAAGGCCATCGGGTTCACGCCCGCGCAGGTCGTACGGGCGTACGTGGCCCAGGCACTGATCCCGGCCGCGGGCGGCATCACGGCCGGCGTCGTGGCCGGCAATCTCCTGGCCATCCCGGTGCTGGCCGATGCCGACCAGCTCTACGGCACCAGTACCGCCGGCGTCGCCTGGTGGGTCGACGCGGTCGTGGTCACCGGCGCGCTCGGCGTCGTGGCGCTGGTGGCCTGGGCGGCGGCGCTGCGGGCCGGCCGGCTGCGCACCGTTGACGCGATCGCCGCCGGGCGCACGCCACCTCCCGGCCGCGGCCAGTGGGCGGCCCGGCTGACCGCCCGACTCCCGCTACCCCGGTCGGTGAGTCTCGGGCTGGCCCACCCGTTCGCCCGTCCCGTCCGCGCCGCCTCAATGCTCGCGGCCATCGTGTTCGGCGTCACCACCGTCACGTTCGCCGTCGGCGTGGCAGCCTCGCTGAACCAGGTGCAGGTCGCCAAGGACCACGCCGCCGCCGACGTAATCATCGATACGTTCGGCCCGCCGAGCGGAGCGAACCCGACGCCCAACGCCCCGAGGGCGCTCAGCGCCGACGAGATGGCCAGAATCACCACAGCGATCCAGCGCCAGCCCGGCACGACGAGGTACTACAGCGTCGCCAGCACGCAGGTCGCGATCGCCGGGAGGGCCGGCTCCGTCCGGCTCTACGGGTTCACCGGTGACGCGTCCTGGGGTGGGTACGAGATGGTCTCCGGCCGGTGGTTCACCCGCCCCGGCGAAGCCACGGTGCCGGGCACGTTCCTGACCGCCACCGGCACCCGGATCGGCGACACGGTCATGCTGACCGACCACGGCATGACGGTGCCAGTCCGGATCGTCGGCGAGGTCTTCCACCCCACCAACAACCTGTTGATGTTCGCCGACGCCGGCACGTTCGCGACCACGAAACCGGACCTGGTCGCCGCGACCTACCACATCGGGCTCACCGGCGGCACGGACGTGGCCGCCTACGTGGCCGGGCTGAACACCGCACTGGGATCGTCGGGTTTCACCGCGCAGTCCGGGCACTCCGGCGGCAGCAGCGACACGATTGTGCTTCTCGACGCGCTCGCCGCGCTCCTCACCTTGATGCTGGTCGCCGTCGCCGGGATGGGCGTGCTGAACATGGTCGTGCTCGACACCCGCGAACGCGTCCGCGACCTCACCATCCACAAGGCGTTGGGGATGACGCCCCGGCAGACCATAGCGATGGTCGTCGCCTCGGTCGTCGTGACCGGGCTGGCCGGCGGCGCGATCGGCGCATCGGCCGGCGTTGCCTTGCACCGTGTGGTCGTGCCCGCGATGGGAAACGGCGCCGGCATCACCCTGCCCGCCTCCGTCACCGACGTCTACCAGCCGGCCAGCCTGGCACTGCTCGGCCTCGGCGGTCTGCTGATCGCGATCCTGGGCGCGCTGCTGCCGGCCGGCTGGGCCGCCCGCACCCGCACCGCTGTCGCGCTGCGTACCGAATAGATCTTGGGTGCCGAGATCGGTGCCCGGGTGGTCGGTCGTCGTTGACCTGGGCTTACGCAGGGTGGCGAGAGGGGGTCGGGATGTCGGCCGGGCGATCATCGGTGGTGCCGGTCGGGAGGTCGACGCATCTGATTGCCGCGCGGGCGGGCGGCCCTGCGCGGCGGGCAGCCCAGCTCGCCTTGGATGGCGGGGGCAACTCGCCGCGCGGCACGGATGGCAGTGCGCTGTCATTGCCGATGACCGGGTGCGCGATCTCGGATGACTGGGTCGATCGGTTTAGCCTGGGCCCGTCTCCCGAGATTGCCGGGCGATCTGATGAGGGGCTTGTATCTCAAGCCGCTTGAGATCGCATAGTGGCGTCGTGGACATGAACGAGCTGTATGCCATCGGGGATGTCGCCCGACGGACCGGCCTCAGCGTCAGCGCCGTCCGGTACTACGCGGACGCCGGTGTCGTCACGCCGGCCGCCAACACCCCGGCCGGCCACCGCCTGTACGACGTGTCGGCCATCGCCCGGCTCGAACTGGTCCGGACGCTACGGGAACTCGACGCCAGCCTGGACGAGATCCGGCAGGTGCTGGCCGGCGGGGCGACGCTGCGCGAGTTGGCCACCACCCACCTTGCCCTGCTGGCACGGCAGGAGGCGCGGCTGCGCAGCCGCCGCGCGGTGCTGTCGGCCATCCTGCGGCAGGACTCCACAGCCGAGCAGGTCACGCTGATGCACAAGCTGGTTGGCATGCCGGACGAGGAACGCGATCGGCTGATCGACGAGTTCTGGATTGAGGTCTCCACCGGCTGGGAACCACCGGAGCGGATGGTCGAGTGGTGGCGGGCGGCCCGGCCGGAGCTGCCCGAACATCCCACCGCGGCGCAGTTGGAGGCGTGGATCGAACTGGCCGAGCTGGTCCGGGACACCGAGGTCCGGCAGGCCGTGCGCCGTGAGCTGCACGAGGCGTGCACCACCGGGGCCGGGCCGCTGATGGCCTCGTCGCCGATGCTGGACGCCCTGGAAGCGGGCGCGGCGATCGGACAGCCGCTGATGGACGCGGCGCGGGAGCGGGTGCCACCGGACTCGCCCAGGGGGCGGGAAATCGCCGACCAGTGGATCGGGTGGCTGACCGGCATCTTCGCGACACCGGACAGCCCTGGGATGCCGGACACGCCCGAGTTCCGGATCCAGGCGGCCGACCACATGCTGGCAGGCGCGGAGTGGGACCGCACCCCGCCGGAGCCGGAGGGACCATTCGACCGGTACATGGAGCTGGTCGCGGCCGTGAACAACATGCCACCGGAGAGGTTCCCGTTCGAGTGGCTGGCCGCGGCACTGCGCGCGTCCGCCCTACCGGCTTCCTGATTGGCGATACGCGGCTCGGCGGTTGGCCTGCCTGGTCGCCATAACGCATCGGGCGGATTCCGGCAGGGGACCTTGCGCGGCTACTTTGCACGCTGCGGCCGGTCGACGTTGATCTGACGCTCCTGGTAACCGGTTTCGACCGGGGCCACGGTGGGTCGTGCCGCGGGTGGGGCCATGGTCCACAGTGGTTTTCGCTGCGACTGTCATGATGCGGGCCGGGTCAGGCGAATGACGTGAGTCAGGACGTGTTAACGGGTGCGCTGAAGGCGCTGGTCTGCCGATGACTACGTGTGGTGCGAGGCATCAGGCCGTGGTACCCACCAGTCGCCCAGGGCCTGGCGGAGGATCAGCAGGACAGCGCCGATCAGCATGGCCGCGAGGATGCCGATACCGAAACCGAGAATTCCGGAGTGCCGCCGTTCCACTCTGCTGCGGGCGGCGGCCGGCACTGCGGGACGCGACCACGGGTGGTCCCGGGCCAACCAGAACAGCAGCCCGAGGCCGTGCGGGGTGAGGTAGATCAGCCAGAACCAGAACCACCGAGTGCCCCGAACCGGAGCCGGCCCGGCGACGACGACACCAAGAACGACGGCAGCGAGGAAGAGGTCGATCCAGGTGACGGCGGATGCCGGTGAGGGGACAACGCCAGCTCGGTGTTCGAGCCCGGCGGCCCGCAAGTCCTGGGCAATACCGACGGCGCCAGGTCCGGAGTAGCTCCCCTGGTCGACGGCGCCGGTGGTGGTTACCTGGCCGAAGATGTCGGTGTCGGTCCAGTGCACCCGCCCATCGGGCGTTCTCCACGCGATCAGCGGCCCGAGCGTGCCGGAGCCTTGCAAGGCGGGAGTACCGAACCATCGTGGTGAGCTGCCCACGCCCCATCGGTCGCCCCACTGGTATGCGGTCACGCGGCCTGCAGCCACATCCGCCCTCGCCTGGTCGTAGCTCTGCTTCCGGGGAGCCGTCCACCAGGTCGTCACCGCGGCAAGCAGCCACAGTAGGACCAGGGCGAGCCGCAACGCACCCCACCACCGCCAAGCCCGTCCGGGCGACGCGACCGGGCCACCCTGATCCATGATCACAGTGTTTCAGCCCATAGCCAGCCGCGCTTTCGTCCGGTCGATGCCGCGTCAGCCGCGGCCGCGTACCAGGGGCAGAGACACCTCGTCCACGATCTCGACTAGCACCTCGTCGGGGACCGAGGGGATGCCGCGCATCGCGTACTCGGCGCGTAACAGCATTATCGGTGTCGTCGCCACCCGGTGATGGGGGCCGTCGCCGGCGCCTCTTCGACGAGCTGCACTACGACGCGGTCCGTATCACCGGCGGTGTCCAAGACCGGCTCGAGCTGACCGCGCGGCTCGCGGCCGAGACTGGGCTCGAGGTGTGGTACTGCCCGTTCACCAACGGCCTGGACCGCGACGGGCTCATGGCGTTCGTGCTCGACGGCGCCGAGCGGGCCGATCGGCTGCGGCGCGGCGGCGCGGCCCGATCTGGCGGTGCCGGTACGCAGTTCGTGGTTCTCCAGGTTCATGGAACGCCGAGTCGGCCCAGTCGTAGAAGGGTCCTCCTGATCGACGGTGATGCGGGAAGCGCGGTGGTCAGTGGCGAGTTGAGCGAGGTGATCGGCATTCTGTCGCAGCCGGTCGGCGAGCGGCTCGGGCAGCAGCGGCGAGCAGGCTTGGGCGCGGAGCTCGGTTGCCGCGTTCTCGACTTGGCTGGCGTGCTCGTCGTGCGGGCGATGTTGGCGCAGTTGCTGCGGCATCGGTCGAGGCTTGGTGTGGTCTGGGCGCCGCGGCCGGGGTGGCAGAGTGCTTTGGCGCGGTCGTAGTTGCAAGACAGGAACGCTTCGCTGTTGTGGAAGACGTTGAGGGCGGAATCGGCCAGCAGGCTGTGGGCCTGTCGCGTGGTGGTGATCATTCCGCCGAACCGGCGGTGATCGGCGCCGGCAGCGCTTGTCAGGCGACGCGCGGCTGGTCCGGAGACGCCGCCGCCGTTGTCGAGGGCTTCGTGGACGTCGGTCAGAGAGCCGGCTGGAATCGTGGCGAGGGGCTTCGTCTCCGGTCATTTGGTGGTCGCCGTGAAGGCTGCTGCGAGGAGTGCTGGGGGGCCGTCCAGCGTGCTGCTGTATAGGGCCTCGGTGCGGTGCACCAGTCGTGGTGCGGAGAGGGGTACTGCGTTGATGCCGGGCAGGCCGTCGATCGATGGCTGGGGCAGAAGTGCGAGCCCGTGTTCTGCGGCGATGAGCGCGATGAGTCCGCGCAGGTCGGTTCCTTCGTATCGCAAGGACGCTCGGTAGCCGTCGGAGCCACTCGCGGTGCGCAATTGCGCGAGTGAGATGGCGGTGCCGGGTGCGTCGATCCATCGGGCATCGGCGAGGTCGGCCAAGCGCAGATTGGCGCGGCGGGATAGCGGGTGCTGGGCGGGGAGTGCCACGGCGAGGGGCTGTTCCGCGATGGCCGTCGCCGTGAGCGGGCCGACGTCGGCGAGGTGGAGCGGGTCGCTGGGGGCGGTCATGCCGTCGATCAGACCAAGGTCCAGGGTTGCGGTCGCGACTTCGCGTGGGATGGCCTCGCGGCCGAGGACGCGCACTGTTACCCGCAGGCGGGGTTGCGTCTGGCGCAGGTCGGCAAGCGTCCGGGTGAACTGTGGGTTCAGGGCCAGCGGGGAAGCCCCGATGACGATGTGGGCGGCGGGTGCTGCGGTGAGGCGCGCGATGTCCGCGCGGGCGGCGTCCAACCGCAGCAGCAGCGGTCCGGCGTGCTCCAGCAGCCGGATGCCGACGTCGGTCGGGGCGACAGGGCGTCGTAGCAGGAGGATCGCCCCGAGGTCGTTTTCGAGTGCGGCGATGTGCTGGGAGACCGCTGACTGCGTGTAGCCCAGTGCGCGGGCAGCCTCGGAGAACGAACCGCAGCGGGCCACGGTCACGAACGTGCGGAGAAGGTGCGGGTCCATGCCCATTAGTATCGCTAATGGGAAGGTCATGAATCATCGTTGGTGCTGTACTCGGTTGCCGGGCACGATGTTCACATGCCTGAGCGTTTGAACTTCTCGACAGCCCGCGTTGCCCTGGTGGGCGATCGCTCGCCCAGCGTTCGGGCTCACGCCCGTATCCCCACTCTCCTCGACGCACTGGCCCGACGCGACCAGTTGGTCCTGGACGCGTACTGGATCCCGACCCAGGATGCGGAATCCGCCGATGCCCTGGACGGTTTCGATGCCATCTGGCTGGTGCCCGGCAGCCCGTATCGCAGCGAAGCCGGGGCGATCTCCGCGGCCCGCAGCTCGCGTGAGCGGGGGACCCCGTTTCTCGGCACCTGTGGTGGCTTCCAGCATGCGGTCCTGGAGTTCGCGCGCAACGTGTGTGGACTGTCTGGTGTCCACCACGCAGAGAACCAGCCGGAGGCGGACGATCTGCTGATCGTCGCGCTGGCGTGTTCCCTGGTCGGTCACGAAGGTGTGGTCAATGTGGACGGAGGATCGTTGGCGGAGCGGGTCCTGGGAGCTGACCGGACCGTCGAGCGCTACCACTGTTCCTATGGCACCAGCCCGGACTACCTGGATGCGTTGCGTGCGCACGGACTGCGCTTCAGTGGCGTCGACGAGGCGGGTGAGGTGCGAATCGCCGAGTTGCCGGACCACCCGTTCTTCCTCGCCACCTTGTTCCAGCCCGAACTCGCGGGAGATGGCACCCGGCCCCACCCGATCATCCGGGCGCTGGCTTCCGCCGCCGTCGAACATGCCGCCAAGGGGCTCTACTCGCCGAACTGATTACCGGTCCCGAGGTGCTGGTCGTCACAGCGGGCTACTCCGATGCCCCTGAGCCGCGGGAGCCTTGCCGGTCACCGGAAACCCGGTGAACGGGACGCCGTGCGCGACCGGCATCGCGACTGGCTGTCCGCACATCCGGCCCAGCACCGCGTCGGTCACCGGGTTGGCTGGGCGGATGACGCGGTACTGTTCGGCGCCGAGCCGTCCCCGATGTGTCCGGATCTTGAGGTCTATCCGGTGGCGAGCTGCGCGCGGGCGTGCATCAGCGCGAACCCGAGGAGGTTGCGGCCGCGCCACTGGGCTGGATCGTGTGCGCGGGGGTCCGTGGCGGAAAGGCCGATGCCCCAGACACGATCCACCGGGCTGGCTTCCACCGGTATCCGGTTGCCCGTGCGAGACAGGTACTGCCCGAGGTCGGGGTGCTGGCTGAACTTGGCCACGTTGCCCTGCGAGTGCGAGATCACCGCAGGGTCTAGACGGGGACTTCGGCGCTGAGGACGATGGTGAGTTCCTCCGGCAGGTGCAGGAATTCGGCGTGGCTTGCGGCGTTGTGGGCGAGGGCGATGAACAGTCGCTTACGCCAGGTGGCCATCCCCGGCGTTCGGGTGCAGCGCAGCGTGATCCGCGAGACGAAGTAGGAAACCTGGTAGCTGTCGATACCTTCGGCGAGGGGGTGGGTGGCGCAGCGGCGCAGGACCTCGGGGAAGTCGGTGGGGTCATGGAAGCCGAAGACGGCGGTGATGTGGATGATGCCGTCGTCTGCGTCGCCGAGATCGTCGATGGTGAGGCGCTCATCCCACGGGATATGGGGGACGTTCTCGGTGTGACCGGTGACGATGACGATCTTCTCGTGGCGTACGTGGTTGTGCGCGACGTTCGCCCGTAGCGCCAGGGGAGTGGTCTCCTTGTTTGGGTGGGGGAACACGGCGGTATCCGGCACCCGCGGGGTGTTGGCGGCGTGCAGGCCGTCGATGAATTCGCAGAGGCCCTTCGCGCGATCCGTCGGGCGGTGACCAGCTCGGCTCCGCGCCGCCAGGTCAGCAGGAGCGTGAACAGGACGACCGCGATGAGCAGCGTCAGCCACCCACCGTGGGTGACCTTGGCCAGGTTCGCGGTGAAGAAGGTCAACTCGAGGCTGCCGAAGACGACCCCGAACAACACCAGCCGCCGCGCGTTCCAGTGCCACTGCACCCGCGCGACGACGAGGAACAGGGTCGTGGTGATCAGGAACGTGCCGGTGACCGCCACCCCGTACGCGGCGGCGAGGTTCGTGGACGAGCCGAACGCGATCACCACCAGCAGGACTGCCGCGAACAGGGCCCAGTTCACCCCGGGCGCGTAGACCTGTCCGTATTGGTGATGCGAGGTCTGCCGAATGCGCAGGCGCGGCAGGAAGCCCAGCCGCATGGCCTGCCGGGACACGGAGAACGCCCCGGAGATCACCGCCTGGGACGCGATGACGGTGGCCGCGGTGGCCAGGACGACCATCGGCAGTTGCGCCCAGTCTGGTAGCAGCAGGAAGAACGGGCTCTCCCGGCTGGCGGGTGTGTGGAGGATCAGCGCGCCCTGGCCGAGGTAGTTCAGCGTCAGGGCGGGAAACACGATCGCGAACCAGGCCCGGCGGATCGGGGCGCGCCCGAAGTGCCCGAGGTCGGCGTAGAGCGCTTCGGCGCCGGTGACGGCCAGTACCACGGCGCCCATGGCGATGAACGCGATGACGGGGTGGTCCACGAAGAACAGGACCGCGTAGCTGGGGGACAGTGCGGCCAGCACGCTCGGGTGACGGATCACCTCAGCCGCGCCGACGACACCCAGAGTGGCGAACCAGAGCAGCATGATCGGCCCGAACACCGCCCCGACCCGTCCGGTGCCCCACCGCTGGATGGTGAACAGCAGGGTAAGGATCACCGCGGACACCGGGAGCACCACGACCGCCCACTCCGGGGAGATCACCTCAAGACCCTCCACCGCCGACAACACCGAGATCGCCGGAGTGATCACACTGTCGCCGTAGAACAGCGCAGCACCCAACGCACCCAGCGCCAGCGCCGCAGCGGCGCGCCTCGTGCTGCCCATGATCAGCACTCTTCCGGCAAGGGCGGCCAAGGCCATCACCCCGCCCTCGCCCTCGTTGTCGGCCCGTAGGATGAAGATGACGTACTTGACCGACACGATCAGGATGATCGACCAGAACACCAGCGAGATCACGCCGAACACATCCGGCGCGGTCGGTACCAGGCCACGGTCGAGGGTGAACACCGTCTTCAACGCGTACAGCGGACTGGTCCCGATATCGCCGTAGACCACGCCCAGGGCGCCCAGCGTCAGCCCGAGCCCTGCCGTCCGACGACCCTCAGACGCTGTCCCGGGCGCCAGCTCACCACCCTTCGCCGGCCCCTGGTCGTTCAGGCTGGGCTGTTCGTCGTCCGCTAGCTCCGCCACCCCACAGGCATACCAACCAGCACGCAACTGCCTGGGCCGTATGTCGCAATCGCTCGCGACGGGCACCGACCTGCCGCACCAGCAGGGCAGGCATGACCGCCACGGTCTCCGCTGCGCCGCTGGCGGCCTCCGACTCCCTCGTCGCAGGTTTGAACGGACATATCGCGCACGAAGACAAGAAGAACGCTGGCTCCACTTCCGCAGCCGTCGGCGGCGGAGCGGAAGTTCGGGCGGCACCTGATGGAGCGGGCCAGGGCCGGGGTGTCCCTGGTCGGTTTGGGTGGGCTCCTCGCGGGGATCACCCCCGCCGTGCCCGAATCGGCCCTCGATGCGGAGCTGGACGCGACGCCCACCTCGACGAGGCGGCATCGATGAGACGACCGGTCGGCGGGTCAACGTGCGTAATGTCACGATGCGAAGACGGTGCAGACCGAGGTCGGACCCGTGCGGATCCGGGTGCCGCGGTTGGGATGATCAGGAAGCTACTTGAGTACGGTACCCGGCACGGCAGAAAACATCGAGTATCTTCCATGCGTTGGTAGACGTGTCCGGCGCGGAGAGGTGCGGACGGATGAGCGGAGCGGGCGGGGATGCGCAGCAGGCGTCGGCCTGGTTCGCCGGCGAACTCCGACACCTCCGGCAGCTTTCCGGGGCCCCGTCGTTGAACACCCTGGTCGCCATCTCGACAGCGCAGGGGCAGCCACTGGCCCGCTCGACGATCAGCGACAAGCTGAACGCCAAGTCGTTGCCCGACTGGCCCTTCGTCGCCGCCTTCGTCAAGGCATGTTTGGCGCATGCCCACCGGGCCGGTGTCCGCCTGCCAGCCGAGCTGGCCGAGATGAGGCACTGGGATGCGAGACACTGGCGGCTGCTTCGGATCGCCGACGCCGCCCGTACCGAGGATCGGCTGCGGGCCGCCGCCCACGCCCAGCTCGGCCGCCGATCCGGCGGCGCCGCGCCAGCCAGCCAACCCGAGCCGCCGGCACCCGGACCGTCGCCGACCGGGCAACGGGCGGATGTCCTCGACAGGGTGACGCCCCGGCAACTGCCGACGGCCGTACCCCATTTCGTGGGTCGCAGGGCGGCGCTCACCAGACTGGACGGCCTGCTGGCGCACCGACACCGCGCCCCGGGCACCACGACGATCTGCCTGATCAGCGGTACGGCCGGGGTCGGCAAGACGAGCCTGGCGGTCGGCTGGGCGCACCAGGTCGCCGACCGTTTCCCCGACGGGCAGCTCTACGTCAACCTCCGTGGGTTCGACGCGACCGGGCCGGCGGCGAGCCCGGCGGAGGTGCTCCGCGAGTTCCTCGAAGCTCTCGGAGTGCCGGCGCAGCGCGTCCCGGCGGGACAGGATGCCCGTTCCGGACTGTTCCGCAGCGTGCTGACCGGCAGGCGGGTGCTCGTACTGCTCGACAACGCCGGTGACGTCGATCAGGTCCGCCCCCTGCTGCCCGGCTCGCCGGAGTGTCTGGTGGTGGTCACCAGCCGCGGTCACCTGCCGGGGCTGGTGACCATCGAGGGGGCGAGTCCGCTCTTCCTCGATCCGCTGTCGCGGCGGGAGGCGCACGAGTTGTTGTCCCGGCGGCTCGGCACGGATCGGCTGGAGAACGAGCCGGAGGCGGCGACCAGGATCGTCGACGCGGCGGCGGGGCTGCCGCTCGCGCTGGCCATCGTGGCAGGGCGGGCCGCCGTCCAGCCGGCCCTCGGCCTCGGTCGGCTCGCGGACGAGCTGACCGGGTCGGACGGCCTCGACCGGTTCAGCCAGGGCGATGCGGCCACCGACATCCGGACGGTCTTCTCCTGGTCGTACCGCAATCTGGATGCGACCTCGGCGCGGGCGTTCCGGCTGCTCGGACTGCACCCCGGGCCGGATGTCTCGGTGCCGGCGCTCGCGAGCCTGGCCGGCGCACCGGTGGCGGAGGCGGGTCGGACCCTGGCGGCACTCGTGCGCGCGAACCTGGTCTCCGAGCATCTCCCACAGCGGTACGTCCTGCACGATCTGCTGCGCGCCTACGCGGCCGAGCTGGTCGCCGAACACGAGCCCGAGCAGGCCCGCCGGCAGGCGCTCGGCCGGTTCATCGACTCCTACCTGCACACCGGGTACGCCGCAGACCTGCTCCTCTACGACCAGCGGGACCCGATCAGCCCCGCCCCGGCCCGGCCGGGCACCGCGATCACCGCGCTCACCGACCGGGCGGCGGCCTGGCGCTGGTTCACCAGCGAGCACCGAGTCCTCCTGGCCGTCATCGGCCTCGCCACGGACGCCAGGTTCGACACACCCGCCTGGCAGCTCGCCTGGGCCGTCAACACGTACCTCGATCGGCTCGGGGCCTGGCAGGAGCAGCTCGTGGTCCAGGAGCGGGCGTTGCTCGCCGCGTCGCGGGTGGCCGACCGGGACGGGCAGGCCCGCGCCCACCGGAACCGGGCCGTGGCCTGCCTGCGGCTGGGGGACCACCACCAGGCCCAGGTGCACCTGCGCCGGTCGCTGCGGCTCTACACCGGCCTCGGCGATGCGATCGGCAGCGCTCGGGCTCACCTCAACCTCGGCATCCTGGCCGAGCGCCTGGGCCGGTACGAGCAGGCGCTCCAGCACGCGCAGCAGGCCCTCGGCCTGTTCGCGGCGGCGGAGAACGCCAACGGGAAGGCGAACGCGCTGAACAACATCGGCTGGTACCACAGCCAGCTCGGCAACCACCGACAGGCGATCGACTACTGTACGCAGGCGCTGGTGCTCCAACGGCAGGTCGGCAACCGGTACTGGCAGGCGCACACCTGGGACAGCCTCGGTTACGCGCACCACCGGTTGGAGCAGCAAGCGGAGGCGATCCGCTGCTACCGCAACGCGCTCGCGCTGTGGCGGGAGGCGGCCGAGCGCTACTACGAGGCGACGACGCTGATCCATCTCGGCGACAGCCACCGTGCCGCCGGTGCGCCGGGCCCCGCTCGGCGGGCCTGGCGCCGTGCGCTGGAGATCCTGGAGCTGCTCGGCCACCCGGACGCCGAGCAGCTCCGGGACCGGCTGCGCGCGGAGCCCGGCGGCTTCCCTGACCAGCGGGCCGAAGCGCTGTCGGGGCGGGCAACGGCATCTCGCCGCCCGCCCCGACAGCGCCGGTCGGAGGGATCAACGCCACTGCATGAAGTTGTTGATGATCGGTAGCGTCATCCGGGTGGCGATGTTGTTGGTGGCGCCGGGCCCGACGCCGGAGGGGCCACGGGAGAGGATCGCCAGCACTGTCGGGATCGGGCACACGCAGGGCGGTGGCGGCGGGCACGGGCACGGGATCACCAGCGGCGGCGGCATCGGGCACCAGTCATCCGGGTCGGGCGTGTAGAAGACAGGGCTGCCGTCCAGCCCGTTGACGAGGGGATGCCGGACGTAGAGATAGGTCGCGTCCTCGGCCCGGACGGCGTCGTCGCTCGCCCACTGTCCGGGCCGGTCGGCCGGATATCCCTGGGTCCTGGTGCAGGATCCGGTCACCGGTTGGGTCGGGTAGCCGAGGCCGAGCCAGCCGGTCCTGGTGCCGATGGTGCAGTTGAGCTGCACCGCCCCGTAGTCGAAGGCCGGGTTGCCACCGCCAGGGGCATTGGTCGCGCTGGTCCAGTTCGAAGGGACGAAGAGCCGGAGCGCCGCGCACCCGCCGAAGGGAGCTGTCGTGCCGTCGTGCCCGGGGTACGCGACGACGTTGGTACGCCAGGTGCCGTTGGAGCCGCCGGAGTGCAGGCAGTGGGCGGCAGTCGCCACGGTGCGTTCGCTGATCATGAAGCCGGTGCACTGGCCGCCGGTGAACACCAGCCGCACGATGGCGCTGGCGGGAAACGTGGTGGTCGGGCGGACCGGCACCCGGGTGTCGGGACCGAGGATTGCCTCGGTGCCGACGGCGGGAGTCACGCCGACGGCGGTGCTGGCCACCGGCGCCGTCGTGCTCACGGGCCGGTGACCGGACTGGGTCGCATCGGCGCTGGCAGGTCGGTCGGGAGTCGTGGCGGCAGCCGCTGGCCCGACCGGAGGGGCTGCGGTGCCGACGGCTACGGCGGCAAGGACTACTACCGCCCATCTCTTTCCAAGCATGGCTCTCCTCTGGTCGGACGGGGTTCCCCCGCAGTCACGCCTATCTCGACCAGGCTGCGCAGAGGCCGGGCTGTCCGACCGGTTCCCGGACACCGGAGCACCGTCGGCCGGTCACCGACCGGTCACCGTGAATGCCCATCCAGACGTCGGACACCTGCCGGCTCGGTCGGCGAGACTGCTCCCGCTGTTCGCCGACGACGGCCAACGCGGCGACAAACCCCTGGTCCAGGAGCCCAGATGCGGCCCCCTGCGCCACCACGAAGTGCGCATCGTCGATGCTGGTGGCGCCGGTCAGCTGCATGGTGTACCGGTACTCGCTGGCGGTGCCCTCCAACCAGTCGCCGGTCTCATCCAGCCGCTCGCGGCTGGTCGCGGCCCGCGCCGACCAGCTTCGCGACAAGGACGTCTCGCTCTCCCGGCAACTGGCGCTCGTCGCCCACCGGATCGCACCACCACCGGGGCCCGGTCGAGCCTGATCAGCTCGTCGACGACCCAGCCGGAGGTCCGAATGCTCACCGGCAGGAACCAAACCATGTACGCCGTCACGTTCAGCCCCGACGGGCGACTGCTCGCCGCTGCCAGCGCAGGCGGAACAACCCACCTGTACGACACCACCGACCGCACCCACACCACCCCGATCTACTACTCCCAAGGACCGGCCGCAGCCGCCGCCCCGCGCGCATCCGCCGAGGCGTTGGCCCGGGCCGCTGTCCGCCCACTGCTGTAGGCCCGCCTCTGTAGACACCACTGTTGCCGCCGTCTGCCTTTTCGTGGCAAGTGACGTCACAACAGGCTTACGCAGTATCCGCATCTGCCGCCGAGCGCGCGTCGCAGCACCCAGTGCTCAGTGACCCGGCTGGCCGGCCTGGAAATTGGTTGTTGGCCCGACGGGCGAGCCGTCATGGCCGGGCCGGGCCACCGGCGGTGGCCGCCGGCAGTTCGGACGACGGCCTGCGGGGCCCTTCAACGCGGTGGTGAGACGTACAGGCTGGTTTTGCACCCCATTTCGCCTGGTTCCAGCCATATCCGGTCGTACCCGGGTGACTCGATGGCTCCGCTCGGAGTCCTGACCAAGAGGATGCAGTCACGCTCGGCGGGTACGCCCACCGCGGCGACGAGGGCGCCCTCGTGGGTGACCGTGTCGACGGTGATGTGCTTCTCGGGAAATGCCGCCCGCACCGTGCCCACAAGCGTGTCGGGTGTGGCGGTGCGCAGCGCCGCGGCGAGCCGTTCGCGCCCGTCGTCCGGCAGCCCCGGGCTCGGCGAGGCGGTGGGCACTGCGGGAGTGGCTATCGCCGGGCAGTCGATCTCGTGATACGACGTGTAGCGAGAGAGCTCGAGCAGATAGCGGTAGCATCGTGTGGCCTGACCGGCAGAGTTGCCGAGGTCGCCGAAGGAAACCCCCGGCTGCTCGGCCACCGTCACACCGAACCGGACGTCGATGGTGGCCTGCTCACTTCCGGCGGTTCGACCCGACCAGCCCAACGGCTCACGTCGGACGGTCGAGCCGCTGCCCTTCACCTCTTTGGAGATCTCGGTCGCGGCGATGTACTCGGCGTCCCGAACCCGGTTGCGGTAACCGAGGTCGTCATCGAGGAGCGCCGCTTCGGTGGCTGCGATGTCCCGCGCCAGCGAGTCGCCGTCGCGGTTCTCCGAGCATCCGGTCAGTACCAGGCAGGCCACCGTCACCGCCACGCCGGTCAAAGGCGGGGCTCCGAAACGCCGGCGTGCGCCGCGAACTCTCGCCAGTCGTCGCGCCTTGGCCGGCGATTCAGGTGTCGACATCCGTATCCCCGCTCACGGCGACACGGTACCGCCCGCATCGCGACCCTGGACTCCCGAAGCTCGGTGCGTATCGATCACGTGCGGCTCGGCTAGTGTCCTGCGCCAGAAATTCGCCTACAAATCGGGCGAGTGGTGTCGAGGATCTCCTCGGCGATCTTGGTCCAGACGAACGAGCGTGGGTTGCTGTTCCAGTCCGCGATCAACGACCGGATGTCGGCTTCGAGGGACTGGACGCTCTTGTGCGTGCCGCGGCGGATCTGCTTGAAGTGTCTGCACGTAGAGTCCTGCTACGGCTCAAATTGATCTTTCTGCCCAGCGCACTGATCTGCCGCGAGGGGTGCGCGCGGGATGACAGGCCATCACCGTCCGGGGGTCAGCGTGGGCTTCGATCGTCCTGCGGAGCCCGGCACACGATGCCCACTTAGGTGGACGTGAACCGCCCGATCCATGCGAGTGCTCCTGTGGCTGATCTGCAGCTCAGTCAAGCCAGCAGATCACCGCGTTGCCATCCTTCTCGGCTGCCGCGAAGAAGCTCCGGACGCCCGGCAGATAGTGAGCCACCCACGCAAGCTCACCGGGTCTTTCCCAGGTTCCGGGGTAGATCTCGGCCCGGCTCAACTCCTGCGGGTCGACGTCGCCGATGAGGTCGTCTTCGGTGAGCGTAGCCAGTCGCGAGGCCGCAGCCGCTACCTGGCCCGATGTCAGATAGGAGGGTGGCCCGTAGCCCCAGTCGTCTTCGAGGTTCTCCAGGAAATCAAACATCTCGTCGCTGTCGGGCTCGACGTCTGGCAGCTCCACGAATCCCTCCGCACCTAGGACAAGCGGAATCTCGAAGCCGAGTCGGTCGAGTAGGAAATCGAGCCCGTTC
The DNA here is from genome assembly GCF_004348615.1 of Micromonospora sp. KC207. NCBI lineage: Bacteria > Bacillati > Actinomycetota > Actinomycetes > Micromonosporales > Micromonosporaceae > Micromonospora > Micromonospora sp. KC207. The sequence continues at coordinate 22,878 of NZ_SMKJ01000013.1, read as the reverse complement.
CATGCCTTGTCAGTGGCGGTCCAACGATCGGAGTTTTCGTTCCGTTGCGTCATGGCGAGTTCGTAGGCCCAGCCGAGGTCGGTCCTGGCCTGCTCCAGTTCGTCCAGGGAAACGCGCAGCCAGTTGCCGTTCATGCTCACGGCGCGAGCCTAGGTGCCGACTACGACAGTTCCCCCGTCGGTCCGCGTCGGTCGTAGCCCGACGGCAGCGCTTCCCGCTTCTGCCGCTCTGGGCAGGATGGCGTTCATGCCCCGTGGTGATCCTGACCGGCCGCAGGGGCTGTGCTGACCGGGGTCGCCGTCGCGGTCCGCTGCCGATCGGGGCGATCACCGGTACGTCGTAGCTCGCGAGCCGGACGACCAGGAGCACCCTGACGAGCATCGCGGGAACCAGCACGAACCATACCTCGTGCCCGGAATTGCGGTACACGCGCCGAAATTGCGTGTTCGGAGACCGCCTGCCACCAGGGTGTCTGATCCGCGATGGTAGGACGCCGCCGACACCCCCCGCCCGACCTGATGTGCTGATCTTCCTTACGGACCAGTTCCGCAGCGTCTCGTGACTCATTCGGAAGTCTCGAGGGACGTCGCACTGATGCCACTGCGCTATGGCGTCGTCGTCAGTCAAAATCAGGTCGCCGGGCGGGCCAATGCCGCGTTGGCGGCATTCGGCAAGCCCGAACGACGGTACTGGCCGGGCCTCGGCACCGTGGCCAGCGGCGGGGCGCTGCAGTCCGGCTTTGTCCGCGAGTCACACGGCAATGAGGGTCCGGGCTGCGACGTTCCCGGCCCGCAAGAGCCCCGAAGAGTCTGACCACGACTACCAACGGTTGCTGAAACGTCGCAGCGACGTATCCTTCGGCCGTGGGACTACGGTTCGAGACGCGCCGGTCCGACTCGCCGTGGGTCGACACCGTGTGGACATGCACGAGCGAGCAGGTCACTGCGATGACGTCCGTCGCAGGGGTGCGTTGCGGCCTGGTGTTCTGGGAGCAGGCTGGCCGGGCGTACGCGGGTATCACCGGTCCCGAGAGCCGGACCGGCACGGCGCCGGTACCGGAGGACGCGACCTTTACGGGCATCGAGTTCGCCGTGGGCACCTCGCTGCGGGCCGTGCCCACGTCGGCGCTGGTCGACGGCGGCATCCGACTCCCCGACACCACGCGCCGGACGTTTTGGCTGGACGGCACGCGCTGGGAGACGCCCGGCCCCGACGACGCCGAGGCCCTGGTCGAGAGTCTCGTCCGGGCCGGGATCGTGGTCCGTGACCTGCTCGTCGCCGAGGTGCTGCGGGGTCACCGCCCGGCCGTCTCCAAGCGCACGGTCGAGCGCCGGTTCCGCGCTGCGACTGGACTGACGTGGGGCGCGGTCCGGCAGATCGAGCGCGCCCGCACCGCGGCGGAGATGCTGGCTGCCGGCGACACGGCCGCCGACGTCGTTGCCAAGCTTGACTACTTCGACGAGCCGCACTTGGCCAGGGCATTGCGCTCCTACGTCGGACGCAGCGCCAGGCAGCTGCGTGAGGGCGCCGGCGGCGCGATCGGCCTCGACCTGGATCAGCGCTTGACGTCGTAGACCAGCTTCAGGATTCCGTTCGAGTAGCTCTCCGATTCCCGCAGCGTCAGCATGTGCTTGTCTCGGTCGGCCCGGCCGAACAGGCTCTTCCCGGCACCGAGCAGCACAGGGAAGACGAGCAGGTTGTACTGGTCGATCAGGCCCGCGTCGGACAGCCGCTGGGCCAGCTCCGCGCTCCCGTGGATGAAGATCGCGCCGCCCTCGCCCTCCTTGAGCGCGGCGACGTCCTCGGTCGAGCGCAGTATCGTGGTCGGCCCCCACCCGTTGACGAGGGCGTCGTCAGACAGCGTGGTCGACACCACATACTTGGGCAGCTCCTTGTAGCCGGCGTGGTCCTCCGAGCCGGGCCAGACCGGCGCGAACGCCTCGTAGCTGCGGCGGCCGAACATCAGCGCCGTCGTGTCGGTGAGCTCCTCGCCCTTCAGCGACCAGGCTTCTGGGACGAACTCGAGGTCCTTGACCACCCACCCGCCGCTGCGGTGCTCCTCCCCCGGCCCACCGCCGGGGGAGTCCACGACGCCGTCGAGCGACATGAAACCGGTGTAAACCAGGTTACGCATTGTGCTGTCTCCTCATGTTCGGGCGAGCTGCTGTATCCACGCTAGATCGCGGCTGCGGCGGCCGTCTTGGACGGAAACGACAGTGGGTCCGGGAACCCGTACCGGACACCGCTGCGACCGGCCCGCCCTTGGCCACGTCCCCGGCATGACGTGGGCGAACTGGTGCTGGTCGCCGACCGGCGCTGTTGCGTTGGCGGATTGGTGGGCACGGCGAGCCGTGTCAGCGGTACTGGTCAGATCGCTCGGGCCAGTTCGGTGGACGCGGCGACCACCCGCAGCGCGGGAGCAGGTCCTCGATCACCCTCGGGTAGGTGGGGGCGGCGTCGGTGAAGACTTCGCCGGGTGTGACCTTCAGTGTGGTCAGCGCCCGGTGGAAGAACCGCGGTGGCGTCTCGACGTGTCGAGACTAGCTCGTCGATGACCTGACCATGCTGGTCCACGACCCGGTACCGCCAGGACGCTCACCTCAGCGGAAACCGGAACCCCGCGAACGCCGACGCCGGCGGATACCAGGACCCGACACGAGACAACGACCTCACCAGCCAAGCGGACCACACCGGGCAAGCTGGAATCGATCATGCTTTCGCCCGACGCAACAGAGCCGGTCACTGACACCGGTAGACGCCGGGACGGTGGCCGGTGCGTCGGTGGGAACGTCAATGTGAAAGGACTGAGGCATGACTGCGGAGGAGATCCCGCTCACCGGGGGAAACGTGACGGCGGGCGTGGTGCGGGTCGGAGACACCGTACGACGGCGGGTCGGTCCCTGGACCCCGGCGGTCCACGCGCTGCTCGAACACCTCTGGTCGGTCGGCTTCCGAGGCGCGCCCCGACCGCTGGGCATCGACGAGGAGGGACGGGAGGTGCTCACCTACGCGGCAGGTGAGGTGCCTTGGCCGTTCTTCTTCGACCTTCTGGAGCCGCAGGGCCAGCTCGCCAGGGTGGGCCGGCTGGCGCGGGATTTGCACGACGCGCTGTCGACCTTCACCCCACCGCCGGACGCACGGTGGAACGTCCTGATACCGGCCGACCGAGACGACCTGATCGTGCACCACGACCTTGCGCCGTGGAATCTCGTGATCGGTGAACGCTGGGTCTTCATCGACTGGGACAACGCCGGGCCGGGATCACGGCTGTGGGACCTCGCCTACGCTGTCCACGGCTTCATCCCGATGTCGGCTCACCCCGACTGGCAGCGCGCGGACGCGGGGCCGCGGCTGCGGGCCTTCGCCGAGGCGTACGGGCTCGACGAACAGCAGCGCCGCGATCTGGTACCGATGCTGACCGTACGGACCCGGGCGATGCACGACTTCCTGCGGGATCAGGCCGCGCTCGGATTGGAGCCTTGGGCGACCCATTGGCGGACCGGGCACGGCGACGCGTGGCGCTCGGACGCCGAGTACACCGAGCGCCACACGGACCGGTGGGTGAAGGCGTTGCTGGACTGAGGGCGGGATCGACCGGCTGGTAGCGCTGCGGCGGAGAACAACTGGTCGCCGTACACGGTTGGTCTGCACGCCTGCAACCCGGAGGGTCAGTACGAGACGGCGCAGGATCGGTGGAGGAAGTCACCGACAAGACGGAGCTGTTGGTCACCTACACGCTGAAACCCACGGTGACCGCCAGGGCGACGATGCCATCGCCGGCGTGCGTGTCCGGGGCGCTGTTGCGTTGGCGGATCGGTGGGCACGCTGGCGGCTGCCCGAGCTCGGGCGCGCTGGACCTGGTGGTGTGGCTGGGCCCCCATGCCCGGCCCCGGTCGGCGCCCGCACGACCTTGCCCTGCACGCCTTCGGCGAAGGGCTCGCCGTGCCCGAGCACACGGCGCGGGCGGCGTGGCGCGCCGCCGTGTGGGCACTGCAACATCCCCAACCGTTCGCCGGGGATGGCGCTGTCGCGGAGATGTCTACGACGTTGATGCCCTGTGCAAGCGACTATTTCTGCGGCGAGCTGGAGATAGTCGCGGTGACGCCCACCTTGGTCAGCTGCGCCCGGTCACCAGGCTCTTTGCTTACCCGTCCCTTGTGGGCATGTGGCTGCTTGTCCGACGAGCGTCCCCTGCGCCCTGTCTGTTGATTTTCGGTATGGGCTACGGCCGAAGGCCGCGACTGACAGCATCACCGGTATCGGACGGCGTGGATTACCAGTAGAGTCCGGGGGCAGACCATCCCGTTTCTCTTCGGCCTGCCGTGCCGACGGAACAATCGGGGGTGCGATGGCTGGCCGTTGGAGTCGTTTACTTGGTATGACGTTGTGTGGGGTGTTGGCGCTTACCGGTTGCACCGACAAGACCGGACCGGAGCCGCCGGCGCCCGTGGTGGCCACCGAGGAGTTCGAGCAGCGGCTCACCGAACACCTGTCACGCGCCGTCAATGGGGCGCTGGAACCCGAGGCACAGGCCAGCCCGCCGAGCCACCGCCGGATTGTGGGTTGCGCGGAGTTGCCCGAGGGTGGACCGACCTGGGGTGTCCGGCCGCGAGCGGAGATGACGGTGTCCGCCGGCGGGAAGGCCGAAAAGTACCTCGACGACGTGGACACCTGGATGATCCGCGAGGGTTTTGGTGAACATACCAAGCGGTTGCGGACTGGTACCCCCGCCAACGTCCGGGAAATCACCGCCGAGTATGAGGACGGCACCGAGTTGCTCATGGAGATGGCTCTGGACAGTGGCAGGTTCACCGTCGCGTTGACCGGGCCGTGCACCTGGCCGCCGGATCGGCCCGGCGGCCCGTCCACCTCCGGACGGCTCGCCCCCCTTCCGCCGCCTTCCGGACCGACGCAGACCCGCAGCGACGCTTTCAAAGAACCGTGCACGTCACCGAAGCTCTCCGTCTACAACCTCAGCTCTCGGCCCTTCGCCGGCCGCGGCCCACACCTGATGGCGATGGTCAGATACTCCGACGAGCGGTCGATGGAGTACGCCGAATTCTTCCTGCCCGACGGCTTTGAACCCCGGTACGAACTGGGTACCTCCCGCAGGAACCCCGATCAGGTGCAGCTGCTGGTCTGCGTACGCGTGGTGGCGACCCGGGACTCGCGCCAGGACGTCACCTGCAACTATGCGAGTGAACAGGCATTACTGGCCGGCGGCAGACCCTTTACCTTCGACCTGTTCGAGAGCGTCTACCACGTCACGGTGCGGGAGGCGCGCAGCGGCAAGATGATCAGCAAGTTCACCATCCCGGGGCGACAGGGCGTCGAGGACAGCTGCCCGTATCGCATGAACTACAACCGGAAATTGGCCCGGGGCATCGACGAGGCGGCCTTCCAGCGAAGACTGCGACCCCTCCTCGAAGCACGTCGGTGATCGGTTCGCCGATGGTTGCTGGCCGAGTTGGGGCACCAGGTCAGCGGCAGCGACGCGCGACTCAGCCGTCCTCGTGGCGCTGCGCGCGACCGGCGTTCGGCTGCGCATGGGCAAGTCCACCACCACGGCGATCTTCACCCACATCCTGCGCACCCTCGGGGGAGCACCCGACCTACCTGATCGGCGCCGACCTGACCGGGCCGGGCTCCGGCGCATTGACGCTCGCCGGTTGCCGTCGCCGGCCAGGACCCAGGCAGTTACCAGGAGACCAAGGGCGTTGGTGATGTTGAACCGCTTCCTGCCGTTGATCCTCTTACCGGCGTCGTGGCCGCGGTCCTGCCGATGAGCGGGAACCGCGTCTTCTGGCCTTCCGGCGGAGTCGCCGCGGCTCGGCAGGCACCGTGATGCGTCCTGGGAGTGATCGTCACGCCCGTGGGTAGACGGTCGATGTCGACTCGCTGCGTTGCGGGAGGTGTGATGGTCAGGCGTGGAACCTTCCGTGACGCCGTGGTGCTGATCACGGGGGCGTCGAGTGGAATCGGTCGCGCGACGGCGTTGGCGTTCGCTGCCGAAGGGGCCAGGTTGGTGCTCGCCTCGCGCAGCCAAGAAGCGCTTGCGGAGGTAGAACACGAGTGCCGGGCACAAGGCGGGCAGGTGCTGGTAGTGCCGACCGACATTGCAGATCCGGCGGCCGTCGAGCGGTTGGCCCGGCTGGCGGTGCAACGGTTCGGGCAGATAGACGTCTGGGTCGAAGCGGCGGCCGTCGGCATTGCCGGGCCGCTGGGCTCTGAATCGGTGGACGAGATTCGTCGGCTGGTAGACACCAACGTATTCGGCACCGCGCTTTGCGCCCGCGCTGCCCTGGCCACATTTCAGGCGCAGGGCAACGGGACCCTCGTGCTCGTCGGGTCGTTGCTGTCACTGTTCCCAAACCCGCTGGTCCCGCTCTACTCCATGACCAAGTTTGCCATCAGAGGGCTGGCCTTGAACCTTCAGCAGGCAATCGCCCGTCATTCTCGGATACGGGTCTGTCTCGTGTTACCCGGGCCGGTCGACACGCCCTTCTTCGAGCGGGCCGCCAACCACTCGGGCCGCCAACTACGAGCTATCCCTCCCGCGTACGCACCGGAGCGTCTCGCTGCCAAGATCCTCGCGTGTGCCCGCCGTCCGCGCAGGCAGGCAACAACGGGTGTGGTCTCACACCTGGCGCTGGCCGCCCACCGACTGGCGCCGCGTGCCACCGAGTCGTTAGTCGCCCAGTGGAGCGCTACGTTCTTGACCAAGCCGGCCACAGCCGCACCCGGGTCAGGATCGCTGTTCGATCCACCACCAACCGGGGCAACGCACGGCGGATATCGCCGCAGCCGAATCCGCCGTCGGCTCGGGGAGTGGCTGGGCGTCGCCCAAGCACGCAGGCATGGGCCGACCCCAGGCTGACCGCCAGCCTGCCGGAACTCGCCGCGCAGAAACGGTTGTCTCCTCCCACCGGCACCCGAAACGGCGACCGCCTGCCCCAAGGTCATGTGCACTGATCTGTCGCATGCAACGGGCGGTCCGGTGGTGCCATCCACCCGCCCGTGGCGGTGTCCCGGTCGGCGGGGCTGACGTGTGCCGCGATCAGGCGCCATCCCTCCTCCTCATCGAGGATCCATGTGCGCGTGTAGCGGACCCGGGCGAGGAACGGTTTCCCGGCAAGGGTGCCTTCCAGCGTGCCGAGAAACCAGGTCACCCCGGTGCCGCCGACCACGAGCACCGCCAGGTCACGCGGCCCCTTTCTGAGCCCGGCTCAGACGGCCGATCCCAGATGGGCCATGCGGCGGGGGCGGGTGCAGGCTCCACCGACCGGCGTCCGCCCAGCTAATCGCCAGGTTGCCCATCACCTGGCTGGTTTGGAGCTCGCAGCGCGGACCCTGGGTCACGGCGCCGCAGCCGCGCGTACGCCGGTGGATGCGACTCGAGCAACTGGTACCAGCAATGGACCTGAGTGATCCGCAAGGATGTGGTGTCGACCGTTCCGAGGAGGACAGCAGTGTCAGGTAAGAGAATGATGATCGCCGCGACCACCGTTGCCGTGGTCGCGGCGGGCATCACGATGCTCGGCAGCGTGCCGGCCAACGCGATCGCCAACGGCGAGCCGGTCAAGGATGGCAAGTACCGTTTCTCCGCCAAACTGACCATGACTGGAATCCCGGTCCTAGGCGGAGGAACACGCAACAGCGCCTGCTCGGGCGCGCTGGTGGCGCCCCAGTGGGTGATCACCGCCGGGCACTGCTTCCGCGACGAGAACGGGGTCCGTGTCTCCCGTCCGGTCGCCGCCTCCACGGTCGCGACCGTAGGTCGCACCGATCTGGTCACCAGCCCCGGCGGCCATGACCTGGAAATCGTCGAGGTGCGCCAGTCGGCCACCGCCGACGTGGCCCTCGCCAAACTGGCCGGGCCGATCACCGATGTGAAGCCGCTGAAGGTGAGCAGCCGGGCTCCAGAAATCGGCGACGTGCTGCGGCTCACCGGCTACGGATCGCTGACCAGCACCAACCCGACGCCGGTGACGCATCTGAACACGGGACAGATGGAGGTGGAGTCGTTGCGGGACGCGAACCTGGGCGTTCGCGGCTTGGCACCGAGGCCCGACACCACGCCGTGCCCATACGATTCCGGCGGCCCGTTCTTCCGCGAATCCCGCTGGCGGGCCCCGGAACTGGTGGCCGTGGTGAGCAACGGCCCGAGCTGCCCACACACCGGCATCGAAACCCCGGCACGCACCGACAACATCGCCGACTGGATCCGCGACACCACCGACGGCCGCTGACCCTCAGCAACCCCGGCCCGCCGGCGGAGTCCCATACGCCGCCGGCGGTCGCGGACCTACGTGAGGGCTCGCCGCGCAGGTGACCAGGATGGACGGGATGTCGATGATCAAAGGACAGGCGTCGTAGCAGGTTCCCAGGTCAGCCCTTCACCGCGCCTGCGGTGATCCCCTCGGTCAGGAAGCGCTGCCCGAAGGCGTACATGACCACCACGGGGATGCTGACGAGCAGCGACGCCGCAGCGAGCTGTCCCTGCGGCACGACGTCCCCGGTGATCATCGACTGCATCCCCACGGGAAGGGTCTTGTACTCGTCCTTCGTGATGAACACGAAGGCGAAGAGGAACTCGTTCCAGGCATTGGTCAGGGTGAACAGCGCTACCGCCAGCAGTCCCGGCTTGGCGAGGGGCAGCACCACCCGGCGGAACGCTTGGAGGCGGGTGCAGCCGTCGACCAGCGCGGCCTCTTCCAACTCGACGGGGATCGACGCGAAGTACCCTGCCAGCAGCCAGGTGGCGAACGGAAGCGTGAAGGTGGGGTACGTCACCACCAGAGACCACAACGAGTCGGTGAGTCGCACCCCGATGAGTAGCTGGTACAGCGGGATGAACAGCAGCGCGCCCGGCATCACGTAGGTGATCAGCACCGTGACGGTGAAACTCTGCGCCCCGCGGAACCGCAGTCGGGCCAGCGCGTAGCCAGCCAGGGCGGCGCAGACCAGTGCCACCGCAGTAGACGCCACGGACACCAGCACCGTGTTGAGGTACCAGCGGCCGAAGGGCTTGGTGGCGAAGAGATCAGCGAACTGCTGCAGGGTCCACGGGGTCGGCCACAGGTCGTGGTCGCGCATGACGATCTGACCCTCGGACTTGAAGGCCGTGACGGCGATCCAGTACAGCGGGGCCAAGACGAAGACGAGCAACCCGGCCAGGGCGACAGCGGAGGCCAGCCCTGACACCAGCGACGACGCCCGGCGACGTCCCCAGGCCCCGAGCGCCGAGACCACCCGGCCGACCGCCGCCGCGACCAGCAGGAGCACCCCGAGGACCACCGCCGCCTTCCAGGCGATGTGTGGCGACGCCCAGGCCAGCAGACCGGCGACCGCCGCGGCGGCGGCCCACGGCAGTGCCTTCCGCGCCGTGCGGGCCGTCCGCGCCGTCCGCGCCCTGCGGGCACGGCGGGGCGGCTCGGTGCCGGCGTCCCGGCGTAACAGCCGGACCAGCACGAACACCAGCCCGCCGATGGCCGGCAGCATCACGAGCGTGACCGCTGCCCCCGCGCCGTACTGCAGTTGCAGGATCGCCTTCGAGTAGGCGACCAGCACATACGGCGCTGTCGCGTTGCCCGGGCCGCCTTGCGTCAGCAACCAGATGAGGTCGAAGTTGTTGAACGTCCAGATCGACGACAGGGTCACCGTTACGGTGATCACATGGCGCAGTCCCGGGAGCGTCACGTGGGCGAACCGCTGCCACGGCGTCGCACCGTCCACGGTCGCCGCCTCGTACAGGTCCGTCGGGATGGCCTTCAACCCCGCGAGAAACGCAACGGTGAAGAACGGCACCCCCTTCCACACGTTGACGAGGACCACCGATGGCATGGCCAGCGACGCCTCGGACAGCCAGCCCGCGGGCCAGCTTTCGACCAGGTGTGCCCTGGCCAGCAGAGGCCCGATCCCCGAGTCGGTGAGCAGCATGTTGACGCTGCCGAAGATCGGGTCGAGCAGCGACCGCCAACTGAACGCCGTGACCACCGTCGGGACCACCCACGGCAACAGGAGCAGTCCGGCCAACACGGCCCGTCCACGGCGCCGATGGTGCAGCAACAAGGCTGCGGACAGCCCCAGCACCACCTTGAACACCTCGGCGTAGGCGGTGAAGACGAACGAGTTCACCACGCCCGCGTGGAACTGCTCGTCCCTGGCCAGGGCGGTGTAGTTGGCCAGGCCGACGAACACGCTGTGCTGCCCGTGCCGTTCCGTGGTGCTGGTGACGACCGACCAGGCGATCGGCACGAGTACGAGACCACCGACCAGCACGGCCATGGGAGCCAGGAACAGTGCCGCCAGCCGCCAGTCGCGACCCAGCCGTCGCTGGGTGGCGGTGAGGGAGCCGGCCTCCGGCGGCGAGGATGCTCTCGCCGCCGGGGCCGGTGCTGGACGGATCGACGTCACTGCGGCAGCCCCTGCTGGGTGAAGATCTGCACCATCCTGGCGTGGGCGGCCTGCACGGCCCGCGCCGGCGGCGTGCCCTGGATGACCTGCTGCATCATGTCGGTGAGGAGGTAGGCCCCGACGGCGGCCTGCTGGCCGGCGCTGGCCTTCTGCGGGAAGTCCAGGCCGTTCCTCGTGGACAGCGGCAGCGACTGTTGGGTGATCTTGCGCATGATGGGGAACGCCGGGTCACCGCTGGTGAAGAACGGGTCGGCATCCCAGACCTTGTCCCAGGCTGGCAGCGCCAGGCCGGGTGCCTCCTTCGCCACCCCGAGCAGCGCGGGCGCGGTGACCAGGTACTGCGCCAGGAGCTTGGCGAGTTCTGGGTTCTTGGCGCCCTTGAAGATGACGAAGCTCTGTGACTGGCCGAGCAGCAGGGACTTGTCGGTGGCCGGCCCGATGCAGTCGGGGAAGACGTGGGTGTTCTCGTAGACGGGGTTCTTCTTCGTCTTGGAGTCCGCGTAGACGCTGAACTGGTTGCGGGTGTAGCCGAGGATCCCGGCGAGCCAGTTCTCGTTGTTGCTGGAGTCGGTCCAGGCAGCCACCCCCGGCGGCAGCATCGGCTTGTACCTGGGGTTCGTGTAGATGTCACCGAGGAAGGTCACCGCCTGCACCGTCTCGGGAGAGTCGAACGTGACCTTTCTGCCGTCGTTGGAGGCGATCGCCCCGCCGTAGGAGTTGATCAGTGCCTCGATCATGCCGTTGGCGTCACCGGACCGGTTCACGGTCATGCCCCAGCCGAACCGGCGCTTGGCTGGATCGGAGATCGCCAGGCACAGGTCCCGCAGCTCCTCCCAGGTGTAAATGTCCTTGGGGGAGATGCCCTTGTCCTGCATCCAGTCCTTGCGCAGGAACGACCCGATTCCGATGAAGTGGTAGGGGATGGCGAACCACCTGCCGTCGAAGACGCAGAAGTTCTTGGACTCCGCGGTGGGCTCGCCGTACTTCGCCGTCAGCGCCCGGACGACGTCCGTCACGTCCTCCAGGTCGCCCAGCGCCTGGAACTGCGCGACGAACCGCGAGTCGGTCATGAACGCAAGGTCGCGCGCCACGCCACCTTTGACCTCGGCGTCAATCTTGGCTACCGCGTCACCGGCGTCGGCCTGGACCAGACTGTTCTCGATCTTCGTGCCGGTGGCATCGGCGAAATTCTTGATCGAGCTGTCGAGCGCCGCGTTCGCCGCCTCCGAGTACAGCTTCTGCGACAGCATCCCCATCGAGGAGCCCTTCAACGATGCCGCGGCGTCGATCAGCTCCTTCGGGACCTCGGCCTGTACCCGGGGCGTCGACGGCGAGCTGTCTCCGCATGCGGCCAGACCGGCCGCGCCGAGCAGCCCCACCCCCATTCCCAGAATGCTGCGCCGGGACCGCAACGGGTGGTCCTCCATGTATTCGCCTCCTTCGCCTCGCCTCACCGCTGCACGCCGGAGGGCGGCCGAGAGGCCTGCCGTCTTTTCCGTAGACACCCACGAACCGCACACGAGGACGATCGCCCCGATCGGGGCGATCGCGGCCCGTCTCTGCCGCGCAGTCATCGGAAAGTTGCCCCGGCGCGCGATGGGCCCTCCTCGACCTATCCCGAGACATGCGCCGCCGGCCCGGAACATCGGCTGCCCGGCGGTGCGCTCACTTTACACATTTTGGGAAGTCACGCCTAGGTCTGGAGCGATTTCCGGCAATCAACGCCATTTGTTACAATCAATGTCGCGACTGGGATCTCGGCGCGACCGCGCAGTCAAATCATTGAATGTGATCACTATACCTGTGAAGGCTGGGGCGCCCGGCGTCGCGGAGCGGGGCCCGGCGTCGGGTCGAGGGGGCGCCGCCGGTGGCGGATGTCGTGCGTACGGACATCGCCATTGCCGACATCGTCGTGCTGCTCTGGGCGAGCAGCACGATCACCGAGGCCACCGGGCCATGGCTCGACTGAGCCGTTAGCCTGTGGCCCGGCCATGCGTCGCCGCGTCCCGGGGCCGGATCAGGCTGCGGGCAGCCGCACCTCGAACTGGCAGCCGCGGCTGGTGTTGCGCACGTCGACCCTGCCGCCGTGGGCTTCGACGAGGCCGCGCACGATCGCAAGGCCGAGCCCCCCACCACCACCGGAGCCGGCCGCTCCCGGTGTGCGGGCGCGTTCGCCGCGGAAGGCGACGTCGAAGACCCGGTCCAGGTCCTCCTCCGGGATGCCGCCGCAGGTGTCGGAGACGACAAGCCACACGTCGTCGCGTTCGTGACCGGCCGCGATGTGCACGGTGCCGTCCTCGGGCGTGTACCGGACGGAGTTGATCAGCAGGTTGCTGACGACGCGGGCTAGCTCGCGCTCGCCGGCGTGGACGAGAGGCCAGCCGCTGTCCGCGGCGACGAGACGGATTCTGCGGTTGGCGGCGAGCGGGGCGACGCCGGCGATCGCGTCGGACACGATGTCGCGCAGCGGCACGGTGGTGGGCACGAGCCGCAGCGCCCCCGCGCTGATCCGGGACAGCTCGAACAGGTCGTCGACGAGTTGAGTCATGCGGTCGGTCTCGACCCGGATGCGCCGGTGGTAGTCGTCGATGGTGGCCGGGTCGTCGATGACGCGGTCCTCGAGGGCTTCGGCCATCGCCCGTAGCCCGGCAAGCGGGGTGCGCAGATCGTGTGACACCCAGGCGACGAGTTCGCGCCGCCCGGCCTCCAGCCGCCGTTCCCGGTCCCGGGCCGCCTGTGCCCAGACCGCGGAGGCGGCCAGCCGGCTGCCGAAGATGGCGCCGACGGCGAGGCTGATCACCGCCGAGGCGCTCACGGTGACGAGGACGACCCACAGGTCGTGCGGGGACAGGAACATGGCCTGGGCGACCGTGGCCACGCCGACGACCACGGCGAGCACGGTGACGGTGAGCAGCACCAGGACGTGGACGAGGATCGAGCGTCCGCGCAGCAGCCGTAGCGTCCCGGCGCCGGCCAGCCCGACGACGCCTCCGGCGGCGAGGGCGTAGAGCCCGATGAGCAGCGTGTCGTTCACCGGTGGTCGCCCTCGCCGAGCGGGTCGTAGCGGTAACCGACGCCCCAGACGGTGCGGATGCGGCGCGGTTCGGCCGGCTCCCTCTCGATCTTCTCGCGTAGCCGGCGGACGTGGACGGTCACCGTCGACTGGTCACCGAACTGCCACCCCCACACCTTGTCCAGCAGGTCGCTGCGGGACCACGCGCGCCCGGGGTGACGCATGAGAAAGACCAGCAGATCGAACTCCCGGACGGTCAGCGACAGCGGCGTGCCGTCCAGCTCGGCGACGCGGCGGGCGGTGTCGACGGCCAGCTCCGCGTCCACGAGCCTGGTCAGGCCGGCCGGGCTGGTGGTGTGCCCGGCGGTACGTCGCAGCACCGAACGGATGCGGAGCACGAGTTCGCGGGGCGAGAACGGTTTGGTCACATAGTCGTCGGCACCGACCTCCAGCCCCAGGACCCGGTCGGCCTCCTCGCCGAGGGCGGTAAGCATGATCACCGGCAGGTCGGGCAACTGCCTGCGGATCCGGCGGCACACTTCGAGGCCGTCGATGCCGGGCATCATGAGATCGAGCACCACGAGGTCGGGCCGGTGTATGGCGATCGCCGCGAGGCCGTCGGCGCCGTCGGCGGCCAGCCGGACCTCGCAGCCGTCCTGCTCCAGGTAGCGCCGGACGACGTCGCTGACGGTTAGGTCGTCGTCGACCACCAACACCCGATGTCCCATCCCGGCCACGTTACCGACCGGCCGGTCGCGGGCCGCTCCCGCCGGGTCTTTCGGACTTCTTACGGCCTGCCGCCGACCGGCGTCGCCGGTCAGCTGACAGGCAGGTCAGCAGTGTCGTGCCGGCGACGAGGAGCAGGACGACGGCAAGATTCCGGCCGTACGGCAGCGGCAGCACCGAGGGGTTGTCCGGGGGCCGGCCGAAGCCGAGGACGAGCGGCAACGCCACGAAGGTGATGGCGGCGGCGCTGACCGTGGCGGCACGCGCCACCGACCGGTGGCGGTCCGGGACGAACCGGGCGATCGCCGCGCCGGCCGCCAGCAGCCCGGCCATCCAGACGATGTCGTGACCGGCCAGCATGCCGGCCAGGAAGAGCAGCACCCCGGCCGGCTGCAGGCCGGGGTCGGCGAGAGCGCCCACGGCGGCGTACCCCATCAGCAGGACGCCGACAGCGACGAGGGCTGCCCGGATCCTCACGAAGACTCCCGCACGGTGATCCTCGCGACCCACTTGGTCTGCAACACGCCGGGCCGGTTCGGGGCGATCAACCGTGCCGGGTAGCCGTGGTCGAGGTGCAGGGGTTCACCGCCCAACCGCAGAGCGATCAGCGTCAGCGGGTCACGGACGTGGGCCGGCGCGACCGTCGACGTGCGGTACCGGCCGGCCGCCTCCAGCGACTCGATGAAAACGGCCGCCCGGTCCGGGTTGGCACCCACATGGGCTACCAGGTCCCGCAGCCGTACGCCGGTCCACCGCCCGGTGGCGCTCCAACCCTCCACGCAGGCGATCGGCAGTTCCACGGTGTGCTGCTCGAAGGCGTGGAGGGCGGCGAGATCCAGGTCGGCGTGCCCGGCGCGACCGACGACCGCCAGCCGGTACGACGGATCAAGCGCCAGGGCGGACACCCCGGCGCTGTTCGCGGTCTTGTTGACCGGCAGCCCCTGGGGCCCCACGTCTGGTCGGCGGGGGGCGAGCACCGCCAGGCCGGACAGCGGCCGGAGGGTCTGCCCGACCGTGGTCAGGGTGATCAGCCCGGCTGCGGCGGCGACGCCGCCGAGCACCCCGCGCCGGCTCAGCCGGCCCTGCGGCGGCTCGGGGGCGGTGCGGCTGAGCGCGCTGCGCACGACCGGCAGTTGTACGCCGACGTGCACCAGCAGCGCGCCGACCGCCAGCCACGCCACCCAGTAGTGCCCGGCGGTGAAGAAGAACGGCATCGGCGCGTACCAGCGGGAGATGTTCAGGACCCCGCCGACCACCTGGAACAGCGCCGCCGCGACCAGTACGCCGACGCTGGCGCGTTCGGCGGCATGGGCGATCGAACGGATCGGCGGCCAGGTGAACAGGTGTGGGTAGACCGACCACAGCTTGGCGCCGAGCAGCGGCACCGTGGCGAGACCGGTCGCCACGTGTAGACCCTGGGTGAACCGGTAGAGCCCGACCGGGCGGGCCGGCCACCAGAGCCAGCCCGGCGGGTGCTGGATCAGGTGGCTGAGCAGCCCGGTGAGAAAGCAGACGGCAAACGTCGCACCGAGCGCGACGCCGAGCTGGCTGGTCAGCCGCGTCGACCGCAACCCGGACGGAAACGCGCCAGGTCGCATCGGCCCGCGCCGCAGTGCTGTGGGCGGTGCCGGCAGCGGCATCAGCCACCACCGGGCGAGCCGCCGCAGTACGGTCGGACGGCTGTTCACCGGAGGGCGAGGGTGGCGAACCACCGCCCAGCCTCCGCCCAGGTGTCGAGAACGCGCATCGCCGTGGCCTCGGCAAGCGCTGGAAGACCGTCGAGGGGTACGCAGGCCCAGCGCAGGGGGCCGCCAGTGCCGCCCGGGGCCTGCACCGTGGCCGTGCCGGACCAGGCGGGCGTGCCGGGTGGCGCGAACTCGGCGTGCAGTTGGCCGTCGGCCGCCAGCAGCCGTCGGCAGCGGCGTAGCAGCCGGTACGGGTCGCCACCGATGCCGACGTTGCCGTCGGCCAGCAGCAGGTGTTGCCAGCGGCCGGTGCCCGGCACCGGGTCGAAGACGTCGCGTTGCAGCGCGACCGCGCCGCGGCGACGGGCCAGGCGGACGGCGGTGGCGCTGATGTCGATGCCGAGGGCCGGACGCCCGGCGCCGATCAGCGCACCGGTGAGCCGGCCGGGACCGCAGCCGACGTCGAGGGTGGGGCCGGTGCAGCGATCGAGCAGTGCCGTGTCCCCGGCGGTTGCGTCCCGGCACCAGACGGCCGGGTCGAACCGGAGCACGCCGCCGCTCGGGTGCCGGGCCGTGAACGCGGCGGGGACGCCCGACGCGGCCCGGTCGAACGCGGCCTCGAAGACCGCCACAGCGTTCACCGGGCAACCGCCGCCGGTGACGGCACGTCGGCTGCGACGGCGACGCCGAACCGGCTGCCCGCCGGGCACAACGCGGCCACGGCACGGGCGTCGGCCGCGGTGTCCACGTCACGCAGGCGGGGCAACAGGTGGACCCGCAGGCCGCGACGGTGCAACGCGGCCAGGGTGAGCCGCCCGGTGTGCGCTGCGGAGGTCGGGATCGTGCGCAGGACTTCGGCATGGCCGGGCTCGCGCAGGCCCAGCGCCCACCAGCCGCCGTCGTCGGCCGGCCCGAGCACCGCGTCCGGCCCGTCCACCGTGCCGAGCAGCCCCACCGCGGTGTCTAGGTGTTCGGCGGTGAGCTGCGGGGTGTCCATGCCGATCAGCAGGGTGGCCGTGCCCACCGCGAGGCTGTCGGCGAATGCGTTGGCGAGGCGGTCGCCGAGCGGGCCGCCTCGCTGGGCGACCCTCGTCCAGCCCTTCGGGGTGGGGTGGCCGCCGTCGACGACCAGGACCCGGGCACCGGCCGTGGCCGCGGTGACGGTGTCGAGGGTGTCGGCCAAGGCGGCTGCGGCGATCCGGGCAGCCTGTTCGGGCGTGCAGGGCGGGCAGAGCCGGGTCTTGACCCGGCCGGGTTCCGGCGTCTTGGTCAGCACCAGGAGCTGAGGGGCGCTCACCGGGCCAGCACCGCACTCATGTCCCGGATGGCGCGGGCGGTGCCGAGCAGGGTGCCGGTCACCTTCGAGCGGGTGCCGGCTGCCCGAGGGTGGTAGTCGACGTCGACCTCGAGCACCCGCCAGCCGGCCCGGCCCGCCGCGATCAGCAGTTCCAGCGGGTAGCCGAAGCGGCGGTCGCGCAGCCCCAGCGCCAGCAGGTCGGCGCGGTGCACGGCCCGGATCGGACCGATGTCGTAAATGTCGAGGCCGGTCGTGCGGCGTAGCCGGTGGGCCAGGACGGCATTGGCGGCCCGGGCGTGCAGCGGCCACACGCCACGCGCGGCCGGGCGACGCCGGCCGGTGCCCAGCCGCGCCTCGCCGGCAAGGACGGGATCGGCCAGCCGGGGTAGCTGCGCCGGGTCGAAGGACCCGTCGGCGTCCATCACGCACACCACCCCGTCGGCGGGGTCGGCCGCCAGGACTCCTGCGTGCACGGCGGCGCCGTACCCGGGCTCGGCCACACTGATCACCTCGGCGCCGTGGGCGCGGGCCACGGCTGCCGAGTCGTCGGTCGAGCCGTTGTCCACCACGATCGGCCGGTAGCCGGCCGGCATCCGGGCCAGCAGGCCGGGCAGGGCCGGGGCCTCGTTGCGGCAGGGAAGAACCACATCGGTCATGCCGCGGACGCTAGGACACGATCCGCCCGGAAATTCTTACCTGGCGATGACGGAATCTTACGGAACGGTGACCCGGACCGGAGTCCTTACGAACCGCTGACGGTAGGTCGCGGCCGGGGCGCGTCGCCGCGTCCCGGCTCTACCGTCGGCACCGTGACTCACGTACTCGTTACCGGTGGTGCCGGATTCATCGGAACCCACGTCGTGACCGCCCTGCACGACGCCGGCCACCGGGTGACCGTCGTGGACGCCGGCCATCCCGGCGCACACCGCCTGCCGCTGCCGGACACCGTGGCCGGAGCCCCACTCCTCCGGCTCGACCTGCGCGACCGGCCCGCCGTCGACGGCGTCCTGGCCGGCGTCGACGTGGTGGTCCACCAAGCGGCCATGGTGGGACTCGGCGTGGACCTGGACGACCTGCCCGAGTACGTCGGCTGTAACGACCTCGGCACCGCGGTCCTGCTCGCCGCGATGGCCCGCGCGGGCATCCACCGGCTCGTGCTCGCCAGCTCCATGGTCGTCTACGGCGAAGGCGCCTACGCCTGCGCCGAGCACGGTCCGGTCCGCCCCGCGCCGCGAACCGTCGCCGACCTGTCCGCCGGTTACTTCGAGGCCGCCTGCACGATCTGTGGTGCCGCCGTCGCCCCGGGGCTGATCGGTGAGGAGGCTCCGCTGGATCCACGCAGCGTGTACGCCGCCACCAAGGTTGCCCAGGAGCACCTCACCGCAGCCTGGGCCCGGCAGACCGGCGGCGCCGTCGTGGCGCTGCGATACCACAACGTCTACGGGCCCGGCATGCCCCGCGACACACCGTACAGCGGGGTCGCGGCGATCTTCCGCTCCGCCCTGGAGGCCGGACGGGCGCCTCGGGTGTTCGAGGACGGCGGCCAGCGCCGCGACTTCGTGCACGTCCGCGACGTGGCGGCGGCCAACCTCGCCGCCGTGAACGCGACCGGCACGCGCACCGGCTGGCGTGCGTACAACGTCGCCTCCGGTCGCCCGGCCACCATCGGCCAGATGGCCGCGGAGCTCGCGCGGGCCGCCGGCGGGCCCCTGCCGGTGTTCACCGGCGAGTTCCGGCTCGGCGACGTGCGGCACGTGGTCGCCTCGCCTGCGCGTGCCGAGACCGAACTCGGATTCCGGGCCGCCGTGGGACTCGCCGACGGAATCGCGGAGTTCGCCCACGCGCCGCTGCGCGGATGAGTGTCCGACTGGCGAACCATCCGGCACGAGCCGACCTGATCGCGGCCGCTGGCGCGCTCGGCCTGGTCGCGACGGCCGCCGTCACCGGCGGCGTGCTGTACCTACTGGGACACCCGGTGCACGCCAGCACGGCGCCGCTGTCCGCGCACTGGCTGCCGCACGTGGGCCCAGGCACACCGCCGGCCCTGCTGCTGGCCGTGCTGGTCTGGTGGCGCGGACCCGCGCTGGCCGCCCGGCTGCCCTGGCGGCCGCTGCTCGCGCTGTCCTACGCCACCGCGGCTGCCTGGACGCTGTCGCTCGCCCTGGTCGACGGCTGGCAGCGCGGCGTCGCCGGCCGGCTGACCACCGAACACGAGTACCTGCACGAGGTCCCCGGCGTCACCGACATCCCCGCCATGCTGGGCGAGTTCACCACTCGGATCCTCGACTTCCAACCGGATTCCTGGACCACCCACGTGTCCGGTCATCCGCCGGGGGCACTGGTCGTCTTCGTCTGGCTCGACCGGGCCGGGCTGAGCGGCGGCGGCTGGGCCGGTGTGCTGTGCATCCTGGCCGCATCGCTCGTCGCCGTCGCCGTGCCACACACCGTACGGCTGCTCGGCACCGGCGAGGCGGCCCGTGCCGTACTGCCGTTCACGGTGCTGTTTCCCGGGGCGATCTGGTCGGGGGTGTCGGCCGACGGGTTGTTCGCGGGTGTGACCGCTACCGGGATCGCCCTGCTGGCGCTCGGCATCACCCGGGGCCGTGCCGCAGCCAGCGCCGCCGGCGGCGCCCTGCTGGCCTTCGGCTGCTACCTCTCCTACGGGCTCGTCCTGATGGCACCGATCGCCCTGGTGGCCGTCGTGCTGGCCGACCGGCGCCGGCGCACCGTGGGTTGGGCGTTCGCCGGGGCGGCGGCGGTCGTGGGCGCGTTCACCGCCGCCGGTTTCTCCTGGCCTATCGGCTATCGCCTCGTCATCGAGCGCTACTACCAGGGCATCGCCGCCGACCGCGCATACGGCTACTGGGTCTGGGCCAACCTCGCGCTCGTGGTCGTCGCCGCCGGCCCTGCGGCCGCCGTGATCCTTCGCCGCGCGGTGGTGGCCGGTTGGCGGGCGGTGTCCGCTCCACCGGCACGTGCGGACTACGCCACCTGGCTGCCGACCCTCGCCGCCACGGCGGCGATCGTCGCTGCGGACCTGTCCGGCTACAGCAAGGCCGAGGTCGAACGCATCTGGCTGCCCTTCACCGCATGGCTCATGGCCGGAGCGGCCCTGATCCCACCCGCCGACCGCCGCCGGTGGCTCGCCGTGCAGGCGGGTGTGGCCCTCACGATCAATCACCTGCTCCTGACGACCTGGTAGGCCGCACCGCAGCAACCTCTCGCCCAAACGGCTCCACCGCTGCTCAGCCGTAGCGGGCCGGCCGGTTCGCCCTGCCTGCCCGCGACGTCGCCCCGCACGCCCGCGACTTCTTACCGAACGGTGACGTGCCCGCCGAAGACTGACCGTTCACCGCCGGACGGCCCGTACCGGTTGACGTCAGCACATCACCGAAGCCGGTTTCCAGGCTTGAGGAGATCCCCATGAACCACAGAAGGAACTGGACCCCGCTGGTGCAGTCGCGGCTGGCCAGGCTCGCCATGGCCGCGGCCGTGCTGGTGGCCACCGGCGCGCTCACCGTCACCTTCGTTTCCAGTGGCGGCAAGGGCACCGCGGACGCCGCAACCAGCCTCGACCAGTACGTGCCCATCCAGAACGTGCGGCCGAACGTGCGGAACCCGAAGCCGGCCGCAGCCGCGTCGAGGGGCCGGTTCACCGTCGACTGCGGCACGAACGGCAACGGCAAGTTCAGCCCCGACAACCCGGTGGCCCAGCCCGGCATCCGTAACGGCGCCGAACACGTCCACGACTTCGTCGGCAACCTGGCCATCACCGCGAACTCCTCCAACGCCGATCTGGACGCCTCCGGCACCACCTGCCGCAACGGTGACAAGTCGTCGTATTTCTGGCCGGTCGTGCGCATCGACAAGACCGTCCGCGGCGGCAACCAGGTTCAGCAGGCCCTCGCCCAGACCCAGCCGATGGTCGTCTGCCCCTCGGTCGGTCAACGGCTGCGCGCCGTCCCCGCCGGAGTCCGCGACACCGTCGACCGCCTGCTGACCGAGCTGGACCGCCAACAAGTCGCCGCGAACCAGCGGATGACCGCCAGCCACGGCCGCATCGACGCCGCGCTCAACAAGGAGGTCCTCGATTCGCTGCGCGCGCGCCGCGCCGTTGTCATCAAGGAGATCAGCGCCATGATCACCGCCGCTGGCGGCAACCAGCCCGGCCTGGTTTCGCTGGTCGACTGTGACGTCAGCTACGACGGCATGCACGCCCGGATGCACGGTGCCACCCACCGCGCGGACGTCAAGGCGGCCCAGATCGCGAATCCGCGGATTCAGTGCCCCACCGTGCGGGACAAGCTGCCCGGCGTACCCGACCAAGCCCTTGCCGAGGTGAACCGCAACCTCGACGAACTCGACCGGCAGATCTCCGAGGCCAACGAACGCCTCGTCACCACCCGTGGCCAAGGCGGCCCGGCCTTCGTCGACAACGCCATCCTCGGACCGCTGCGCGCCAAGCGGGTCGCCGTGCTCGACCGGATCGCCATCGCGATCGGTCGGCAGGCCCCCCGGCCGCAGGGTCTGGAGACGCTCGCCACCTGCACAGTGGACCAGGCCCCCGGCACCCCGGCGGCACCGAGCAGCGCACCCAGCAGTGCCGCCGCCCTACCCGAACCGCAGGGGCCCGACCTTGAACTGCCCGGCAACACCGGCGGCATCGTCCGCCCGGCACAGGTGCTGATCGAGTACCGCGGCAACCCCGTCAGCAAGGTGGTGCCGATGCCGAAGTTCCTCCGGGCCCTCACCGGCGACGCCAAACCCACCAGCCGGGGCCCGGCCAACGCCCGCGCCACCTGGACGTGCTCGGGCTTCACCGACCGGCTCTCCGACAGGTATCCGATCTGCCCCGCCGGTAGCCAGGTGCAGCGCGTGCACGACTTCCCAGGCTGCTGGGACGGCAGGAACATCGACAGCGACAACCACCGCAGCCACGTCGCCTTCGCCGACAAGGCCACCGGTGCCTGTCCGCAGGGCTTCGTGGCGATCCCGCAACTGCGGATCACCGTGGCCTACGACATCGACCGCGACGTGCAGGTCAGGGGCCAGTACGCCCTCGATTCCTTCCCCGAGGAGAACCACAACCCCTTCTCCGACCACAACGACTTCATCAACGTCAACTCCGCCCAGACCATGCAACGTATCGCCGCCTGCATCAACAAGGGCAAGAACTGCTCCTGAGGCCGGGGCGAGAGTTCCCTTCGAGACTCCCGCCCCCGTTACCCGCTCTGGTCCGGCTCAGGGCGGAACGCCCGGCGGCGGTGGCCACTGCTCCGCCTCCGCCGGATCCGGCCGGTAACCGGCCGGGTGCGCGACGGGCGGGCGGCGGCATCGAGGGCGGACTGACACTTCGAACAGGTTCGCAGCACGGTCTGGGCGCGCCGCTCACCGCAGCGCTGGCCGTCGAGACGTTCCCGAACGTCATCGCGAATGACCTGCCGCAGCTGCTCATACATCGCTGACCAGGCGGTCAGGAAGGCATCGACGCGGCGAAGTACTCGCGTACGGTTCCCCTTGGCTGGCGCATTTCGTTGGTTGTGTTGAGGCGCTGCCGCGCTGGAACGCGGCAGCGGCGGCGCCCCCACTGGGGCGCCGCCGGCTGTTGGTCGGCGGTGTTGGAGGCCGATGGCCTGCTTCGATGCGGACGAGTGGGTCGATGTCAGGCCGACGGGCAGCAGGATGTGTCCCCAGCGGCTGAGAGGCTTCCCGATCGGGGGCGGGGGGCGAAGAAACCGGCC